>JAAYKS010000392.1 GCA_012522285.1 Clostridiaceae bacterium
AGCGGGGAACTCGTAAATCTACTGCTAGAGAATGACTTGGTGGATGAACTCTGGCTCAAGATTCTCCCGTTAACACTAGGGACAGGAAAGAAACTATTCGGCAACGGTACGATTCCGGCAGCATTTACGTTGTTAGAGAGCGCAGTTACACCAAGTGGTGTGATCATTGCAAATTACAGGCGATCTGAGCGGAGTGAGGAGTGATTTCCCTGTCTTTCGGAACAGGATCGGCATCACCTGCCGCACGGCGCGAATGAATCCAGAAAACCCAAAAAGGCGACAAGAGAGTCAGCCAGAATGTCGTCCAGATTTGTCCAGCAAAACCGGTATCCGGGAAAATACGGGCAGAGATGCTTCTCGTCATGTCCGTACTCCACCGTCACAAAGGCGAGGGGGCGGGAACCGGTTTTGTCCGTCTGGACACAGTATCCGCACGCATCACACACCTTCGTGTGGCGCAAGATAAAGGACTGCAACGCGGGGCTCATCTGTTGAAATACTTCCAACCAGGGTTTCATCCCTTGAGGAATACGCAGCCCAAGCACAGCGGGATGCTCAACATAGGGATCGTACTGGATGGAAACACCGGTATGTCTGACTTTATACATAAAGTGCTCACCGGGTGCATCGGTGCTCCAGGCGGGGTTTACATAAGTGAGCGACAACGCATAACCGCTGCCTGATCCGTCGGTACGTTCCACTCTTTGGTATCCCCGCTCGAGCATCCAATTCTCAAGCCGGAGAAACGTTTGCTCTGGACCGAGCAGACGCGGCAGTATATCTCGGGTGTATGGATAACCCGCTTTGAAAAACGCATGCGAAAAAGACGTCACATTCGAACCCGTTCGCGTCGCCATCCATTGCCATACATCCGACGGTTCTTCTCCCGGTTGGACTCCCACACGGGAGAGGATCTGCTTTTCGCGGGTGGTATAGCGCACGGGTGCGTGGCGCCCCTGGTCGAACATGCGCTGCAACACACGGTCAACGGCTTTCATAAATGCGCGCATCTGCAGCATCAGATCCGGTTTACCATAGGATGCCTTGTTAAATCGGTTAGGATGGGCATCGTCCGCATGCAATTGGGGAACAAATAACAACGGCTCATCATATGCCAACCGATACAGGTCTCGCAGCATAACATAAAACCGTTCCTGCTCTTCCATTGAAACCGGGGCTTCTCCATCGGGAACAAACGGAGGAAACAGCTCCTGATATGTATGCGCCATCCGCTGTTCCACATTTGTGTATTTCATAATCAATCTCCGATCGAAGGCGCGTTATGACGATAAACACCGAATAGTCACGTATCGGATTCTTCGATTATACAAAAGTGCGTGTCCTGATAAACAGATGGAAGTAAAATGGAAAGCAATCCATAGGATGCTACACATCTCACCGGAGGCTTGATATGCAGGTAACCAAAGCCATGATCCACCCCGAATTGAGAAAAGCCGGTGCCGGGATCCGGCTTGTATTCTCCGGGTTTTCGAAACGGACCTTCCGCGTAGCCAACTTCGTGATGCGGGCGATGAAGGGCAGATGCAAGAGCCCGCTCCGGTATGAGCAGATCTTCCTGCCTCGTGACGACGGCAGTTTGCTTCGCCTGTGTGTTTATTCCCCTGTAAGCCCTCGAGAAGGTGTGCCGGGATTGCTGTGGCTTCATGGCGGGGGCTATGCGATGGGATGCCCGGAGCAGGACGAAAAAAACATCAGGCGTTTCATCGACGCCAGTTCCTGCCTGGTGGTCGCACCTGACTATCGCTTGTCGCTGGACGCGCCGTATCCAGCCGCCCTGGAAGACTGTCATGCCGCTTTGCTGTGGTTGAAAGCTAACGGCAAGCAGTACGGCATGCGGGACGATCAGATCATGGTCGGAGGTGTCAGCGCAGGCGGTGGATTGGCCGCTGCGGTCACTTTGTATGCACGGGACAAGGGCGATGTGGCAATCGCCTATCAGATGCCGTTGTATCCCATGATGGACGACAAAATGGACACTCCGTCCGCGAGAGATAATGACGCGCCTGTTTGGAATACCAAATCAAGCGACATCGGCTGGAGGCTCTATTTGGGAGACTGGTTTGGCAAGGATGATGTACCCGTCTACGCCGCTCCGGCCAGATGCGTGGACCTCACCGGCCTGCCCCCGGTCTGCTCCTTTGTCGGCAGCATCGACCCCTTTCGCGACGAAACGGTCGGGCATATGGAAAGACTCCGTGCTGCAGGCACCGAAGTGGAATACCAGGTGTTTGAAGGTTGTTTCCACGGATTCGATACGGTGTTCACCAAGACACAGATCGCGCAGGATGCAAATGACTATTTGATGGCCTGCTTTGACCACGCGGTTGCGCATTGCTTTTCCGCACAGCCAACCAATGAGCCAACGGCGTAGGAGTGGCATATCGAGTCAAAGGCAGCAGATTGGGGTAAATCCCTCCCGGCTCGCCTACAAAACGCTCATAACGGAGCTGGTAACAAGATTGTTCATCCCGCTGCGTTTATCGTGACCATTTCTCCCCGAATCGACTCAACCATGCTTCCAGCATCAAGCCATATAAAATGCCCGCTGCAAAGCTGACCGGGTCCTGAAAGTCTGTAGAACTGTAAAACGCAAAAGATACCAAAAGCCCTAAAATGGCTCCTCTAAGCAAGGCTTTGCTTTTCACTGTCGTGATCCATGGGGCGCCCACTGCCAGACCGATGATAACCCGGTTGTACCATAGCGAGAACACATAGACAGGGGAAATCGTCAGACCGGAACGGACATAAGCACCTGCCACACAGATAAGCCCCAGCAAGGCTCCACCGATAAGCGACACTTTCATTCGTTTGTTCATTTTTATCCCTTTCTGGATGCTCCGTGATGATCACTCACCTGATGTTGTCGACAATTTCGCGATAACGCTCTGTTGCCAGCACACTTGGACTGCCCTTCTTGCAGAACGCGAAATTGGCCAGTTTGGGAACCACCCGTTCGACGACGATTTGTCCGTCCACGGTCTTTGCCTGTAACGCCTGCCATGCATCCAGGAACCGTGGATCCCGTTTCGCCCGGTCAAAAAACGACAGTACATACACATAGACAAACAGATTGTAGTTCCGGAACGGATACTCCACTTGCATAAACAGGGTTCCGATTCCGTAATGACACGGTCCGATGGGTTTTTTGATCGTCCAGTGCTCCAGCAAAAAATCCACCGCCCTGTCGAGTGAGGGAATTCGATTGGCTTCGCCGGCCAGTCGAAACGCGTCCAACGCGATCAGTGTCGGGA
>JAAYKS010000393.1 GCA_012522285.1 Clostridiaceae bacterium
AATGCGGAACCCGGGGAAATACCTAAGTCTCCTCCGGCATCACCATTGATGACCGTCGTGCCCGTATTGGTTATAGTTGTCCCTGCCAGGACAGCATAACTAACTGTTGTTCCCAGTTCCACAGGCGACTGAACGGCATAGCCAGGTGTCAACTGAAACAGCACAAGAAACGTTAACATCACAGGAATCACAACAGACTTCATTTGTTTATATGTCATGTTATTCTCGTCTTTCTTACAACAAAAAAGGGTTCTGTCATGATGAGCTTAGTCCTTCTCGTAAATGCTCGCGATCAGTACACGGATCAAAATGTTGTAGGGATACCCCCTTCAGACGTGTAGGAAAAGGATCGTCAATCGTTGCCTGTCACCAGTTGTAGATTTGAAAAATAGCGGTTAGGCAATCCAGTCGGATTACCCACCGCAAACAGCATTACCAACAAAATTATCCGTTTTGACAGCAAAAAAGCACCGGTAGTCGGTGCTTTCCTGTTTCCTGTCCGACTTTCCGGACAATATGTGGTGGAGACAAAGGGACTCGAACCCTCGACTTCCACGTTGCGAACGTGGCGCTCTCCCAGCTGAGCTATGCCCCCAAAGCTTACTCATTATAAGGTCACATCCCGAACGTGTCAACGCCCCCGGAAGGGCTTGCGGCCTTGCTTTCTCGTCGTTTCCGGACCGGCCCGTTTGACATCGATCCCATAAGGGGTGTATGGTTGTCCGGAAAAAGATACAGAAGGTTTTATATGGAACAGATTCTCGTTATCGACGCCCATACACACGTCTTCCCCGACAAGATCGCCCGCAAGGCCAGCGAGTCGATCGGCCACTTTTACGGCATCGGCATGCGGTACGATGGCCGGGTGGAAACGTTGGTCGATCTGTCCGGTGCCTGCCCGATCGCGCGCAGCATTGTGTTTTCCACCGCGACGCATCCCGAGCAGGTCCGGGCGATCAATCGCTTCATCACCGCAACGGTGTCGTCTCATCCACAGTTTGCAGGGTTGGGCACGCTCCATCCGGGGCTATCCGGAGATGAGATCCGAGCCGAAACCGACTATATGGTTTCCGCGGGATTGCGCGGGATCAAACTGCACCCCGATTTTCAGGAGCTCTATCCGGACGCGCCGGATATGGATCCGATCTACGAGGCCGCCCTGGAGCGTGGACTGTGCTTTGTAGTCCACGCCGGAGACGAGAGAAAACCCTACTCCCACCCGGCCCGGATCGCAGAAGTGGCGCGTCGATACCCTGATTTATCTCTGGTCGCCGCACATATGGGCGGATACACCAAGTGGGACGTCGCCTACGACCTGCTCGCGCCTTATCGGAACGTATCGGTCGACACCTCTTCCACGATGGGCTTTGTGGAACCGGACAAGATGGTGCGTCTCATCCGCTCGTTTGGTGCCGACCGTGTGCTGTTCGGGAGCGATTATCCGATGTGGAATCCCTGTGACGAACTCAAGAGCCTGCTCGCGCTTCCTCTGGAAACAGCAGAGCGGCAGGCCATCCTCTATGGGAACGCAGCGAAACTATTCCGATTGGACCTCTGACAGGTTACAGTTCGCGTTTGGCCAGCTCTTCCCGCTCCAGTGCCACAAAATCCACTTTGCCGACCTTGGTTCGCGGGAGCATCTCCCG
>JAAYKS010000394.1 GCA_012522285.1 Clostridiaceae bacterium
ACTCCAATTGCAGGATAGCCCAGGACAGCCACCGGGTCAGATTCCTGCGTTACAGACGCCAAACAGGGGGCTTGTATAATAAGTGGTGGAGCCAACAACCCACATACCGAATGAGGTGTACCACTATGACCGACTGGAAAAAAGGGAACTGGATGGACGAGATCAACGTACGGGATTTCATCGTACGTAACTATACCCCGTACGACGGGGACGAAGGCTTTCTGGCCGAACCGACTGCGCGGACCCGCGTCCTCTGGGACGCCGTTGCGGCGCTGATGTCCCGCGAGCGCGAAGCCGGCGGGGTGCTCGACATCGACGAGCATGTCATTTCGACCGTAGACTCCCACGCGCCCGGCTACATCGACAAAGATCTGGAGACCATCGTCGGCCTGCAGACCGACCAGCCGCTCAAGCGAGCGATTATGCCGTTTGGGGGCATCCGCATGGTGCGGTCCTCCCTGTCCGAGTACGGCCGGGACATGGATCCGGCGGTCGAAAACGTGTTCCGGTACAGGAAAACCCACAACGACGGGGTATTCGACGTCTACACCGAAGCCATGCTGACCGCGCGCCGGTCCGGGATCATCACCGGACTGCCGGACGCCTACGGCCGGGGTCGGATCATCGGGGACTACCGCCGGGTTGCGCTGTATGGTGTCGGACGGCTCATCGACGAGAAAAAGACCGCCAAACGCCGGCTTTCCTCCAGCATGACCGAGGATCTCATCCGGCTCCGCGAGGAGATCAGCGAACAGATCCGGGCGCTTGAAGACCTGAAAAAGATGGCATCCGGGTATGGCTGCGACATCGAGCGACCCGCACAAAACGTACTGGAAGCGATCCAGTGGACCTACTTTGGCTATCTGGGCGCGATCAAGGACCAGAACGGCGCCGCGATGTCGCTGGGGCGGATTTCCACCTTCCTGGACATCTATGCGCAGCGCGATCTGGAGGAAGGGCGGTTCACCGAAGAACAGGTCCAGGAATTCGTCGACCATTTTGTGATGAAACTGCGGATGGTCCGGTTCCTGCGCACGCATTCCTACGACGAACTGTTCAGCGGAGATCCCACCTGGGTCACGGAAGCGCTGGGAGGGATGTGTCTGGACGGCCGGCACATGGTCACCCGCATGACCTACCGGTTCCTGCACACCCTCACCAATCTGGGGCCGGCACCGGAACCCAACATGACAGTGTTGTGGAGCGTGCGGTTGCCCGAACCCTTCAAGAGGTATGTGTCCCGGCTGTCGATCCTGACCTCTTCGATCCAGTACGAGAACGACGACCTGATGCTGCCCAAGTTTGGAGACGACTACGGGATTGCCTGCTGTGTGTCCGCGATGCGGATCGGCAAGCAAATGCAGTTTTTCGGTGCCCGCGCCAACCTGGCCAAGGCGCTGTTGTACGCCCTCAACGGCGGGCGGGACGAGAAGTCCGGCGCGCAGGTGGGACCCGCGATCGCAGGGGTAAGCGGGGAAACGCTCGACTACGTCGAGGTGCGCGCCCGGTTTGCGGACATCTGCGAGTGGCTGGCGGAGCTCTACATCGACACCCTCAACGTCATCCACTACATGCACGACAAATACAGTTATGAAAAACTGCAGATGGCACTGCACGACGAAGACGTGATGCGCACCTCCGCCTGTGGTCTGGCCGGGCTGTCGGTTGTGGTCGACTCGCTCTCCGCGATCCGGTACGCCAAAGTGCGGCCGATCCGCAACGAACAGGGGCTGACGGTCGATTTTGACATCGAAGGCGATTTCCCCAAATTCGGCAACAACGACCCGCGCGCAGACGAACTCGCGGTCGATGTCGTGCGCAAGTTCATGGGTCGGCTTTCCATGCGCAAAACCTACCGCAACAGCAAGCCGACCATGTCGATTTTGACCATCACGTCCAACGTGGTGTACGGCAAGAAGACCGGCGCGACTCCCGACGGACGCAAGGCCGGCGAACCTTTCGCCCCCGGCGCGAATCCGATGCACGGGCGGGACACCAAGGGCAGCGTCGCCTCGATGATGTCGGTGGCCGCTCTCCCGTACGACGACAGCGAAGACGGCATCTCCTACACGTTCTCGATCGTGCCCGGCGCGCTCGGCAAAGACAGCGCGGAAAAGGAGACCAACCTCGCCCGGCTGATGGACGCCTACTTTTCCGAAGGCGGTCACCACATCAACATCAATGTCATGGACCGGGAAGTCCTGATCGACGCGATGGACCATCCGGAGAAATACCCGCAACTGACGATCCGCGTGTCGGGCTATGCGGTCAACTTTATCAAGCTCACCCGCGAGCAGCAGCAGGACGTCATCAACCGGACATTCCACACGAGGTTCTAAAGGCATGACAAACCAGGAGGAAAAAGCGCGCTGGGAGGCCGTCACGGGACGGATCCACTCGGTGGAGACCTTGGGGACCCTGGACGGACCCGGCCTCCGCTATGTGCTGTTTCTGCAGGGGTGTCCGCTGGCTTGCCAGTATTGCCACAACCCGGACGCCATCGGCTTTGACGGAGGCGTGC
>JAAYKS010000395.1 GCA_012522285.1 Clostridiaceae bacterium
CCTTCGAGCTCTACCGGTGGGACAGCAATCTCACGGCGGAACCGTTTGTCATGACCGGCACCGAACTGTTTCGGTTTTACATGTTCCGCCTCAACGAGCACGAGGGCGGATACTACATCAAAATCCATCACCTGCTGTCCGATGCCTGGACCTTTATCCAGATGGGTGATCAGATCATGCGCTATTACCACGCGCTCCTGCGCGGACGTCCGATTCTGCCCGAGCGCGTGCCATCTTATCTCGACTATGTCGGAAGCGAGCAGGAATATTTTGCCTCCGATCGGTTCATCCGCGACAAAACATACTGGAACAACCGGTTTGCCGATCTCCCCGACTTTACCACGCTCAAGACCCAGGGGGCCGGTACCCAGGGCCTCAAGTCCCGCCGGAAAACCTTTGTGCTGCCCCGCAAACTGTCACTGAAAATCCAGGAACACTGCCTGGAGTACAAGACCTCCCCCTTTACACTGTTTCTCGCTTCGCTCGCGATTTATATCAATCGTGTCACCGGCAAGGATGATCTGATCATCGGGACGCCGGTGCTCAACCGTGTCAACCACCGTGAAAAGGAAACGATCGGCATGTTCATCAGCACCGTGCCGATCCGGGTCGCACTGACCGATGGGGAGCAGGATTTCCGCGCCTTCTACGGTACGATCTCCCGTGAGTGGATGGAGATCCTGCGACACCAGAAATATCCCTATGACCTGCTGCTCCGGGATGTGCGGGAACACCACAAGGGCACCGAATCCCTCTACGACATCGTACTGTCCTACCAGAACGCGCGGTTTGAACACAACGAAGACGATGAGATCGACCACGAAGGGCGCTGGCATTTCAACGGCTACCAGACCCCGTCCCTGAGCATCCACATCAATGACCGGGAGAGCCTCGGGGATCTGGTCATCGACTACGACTACCGAGAAAATCTGTACTACGCAAAAGAGATCGAGTTTATCCACGATCACATCATCCGGATCCTCTGGCACGCGCTCGACAACCCCGCCCGCGCGGTCTCCCGGATCGACATGATCTCCGAAAAAGAAATCAAGCGTTTGCTGTACGAATACAACGATACCGACGCGGACTATCCGAGGGAGGCCACTCTCCACAGCCTCTTTGAAGAACAGGCTGCCCGATGGCCGGAGCGGACCGCCGTGACCTGCCGCTCCCAGTCCCTGAACTATCGACAGCTTGACCAGTGGGCCAACCGGCTGGCCTGGGACCTGCGTAGCCGTGGCATCGGTCCCGACCGGATCGTAGCACTGTTTTTACACCGTTCCATCGCGATGATCCCTGCGATGCTGGGTGTACTCAAAGCAGGCGGCGCCTACCTCCCGATCGATCCCGACTATCCGGAGGATCGGATCCGGTACCTGCTCGAGGATTCCGGCGCGACCTTACTGGTCACCGACCAGCCGGACACAGCCGTATTCGATGGCATCAAAGTGGACATCGCGGCGTTTGCGTCCTCCGACGACATCTCCGGGGAGCATGATGGAACCCGGCCGCCCCCGCCGACCGCCGGACCCTCCCATCTGTCCTACATCATTTATACATCCGGGTCCACCGGCCGCCCCAAGGGCGTAATGATCGAGCATCGGAACGTCGTTCGCCTGATGGTCAACAGCCGGTTCCAGTTCGACATCGATCACCGGGACGTCTGGTCCATGTTCCACAGTTATTGCTTTGACTTCTCAGTCAGGGAAATGTATGGCGCGCTGCTGTACGGCGGCCGGCTGGTCATCGTCCCCCGGGATGCCGCGCGTGACACCCGCCGGTTCCTCCGGATCCTCGAGGCTGAGCGCGTTACGATGCTCAGCCAAACCCCCGCCGCTTTCTATAACCTCGTACACGAGGATATGCAGCAGCTGGTTTCCCGGCTGTCTCTCCGGTATGTGGTCTTCGGCGGGGAAGCGCTCAAACCTCTCCTACTCAAGCCGTTTTTCACTCGTCATCCGGACACCCGCCTGATCAATATGTATGGCATCACCGAAACAACCGAGCATGTGACCTTCAAGGAAATCGTCGAAGAGGAAATCGAGAAAAACGTTAGCAACATCGGACGGCCGATCCCGACCTTGCACACCTATATCTGCGACAAAAACCTCATGCTGCTGCCCATCGGGGTCCCGGGAGAATTGTGTGTCGGAGGGGACGGCGTAGGCCGCGGCTATCTCAACAATCCCGAACTGACCACACAGCGTTTTGTCCCCAATCCATATATCCCAGGGGAGACCCTGTACCGTTCGGGTGATCTGGTCCGTATGTACGCGCGCGGCGAACTGGAATATCTCGGCCGGATCGACAACCAAGTGAAAATCCGCGGTCACCGGATCGAGCTCGGTGAGATCGAATCGACCCTGCTGCGACACCCATCCATCACCGCAACTGTAGTGCTTACCCGTGAAAACCAACTCGGCACCCGTCAGTTGTGCGCCTATTATGTACCAACCGATGACATCACGCCGGCCGTCATCCGGGACTACCTGTCCACCTGTCTGCCGGAATACATGATCCCTACGTATCTGGTTCCACTGGAGCATCTGCCTCTCACCTCAAACGGCAAGGTAGACCGTAAAAATCTGCCCGCACCCGAAGAAAATGCGGAAGTTGAAGTCGCCTATGTATCCCCCGAAACAGAGATCCAGGCAGAAATTGTATCTGTATGGAGCGACATTCTTGAGATCGACCGGGACAAAATCGGAATCGACAACGACTTTTTTGCCCTGGGTGGTGATTCACTAAATGCCATCCGGGTTGTCGCCCGCCTGGACAGCGGGTTGACTGTGACCGACCTCTACGACATGCCGACCGTACGCCAGCTCGAACCTCGTCTCGTACAGTTGCGCGAGGCACAGCAGGCGGGGACTCTGCTTTCAGTGCTCGGCCCTGTTCCAGAGGTGAACTCGCAGCCGCCGACCGTCCCCAACGCAACCGGGATCGCCGCGGCGACCATCGAAGCCGCAGCCGCCACCCGACCCGCTACCACCGATGCCACCCGGGTCGTCGTCGAACCGGACCACGAATCAGCCACGACTGTTCCGATCGTCGCAAAAGCGCCCTCCGATCTACTGCGCAGACTGGCCGGGCCCCGGGGCGCAGCCGCCCGCATACTGGTCTGCTTCCCGTATGGGGGCGGCACCGCGATCAACTTCAAGGCGCTGGCAACCGCTGTACGCACACTCTCTCCCGATACAGCTGTCTACGGCGTGGCACCACAAGGTCACGAATTTGGCCGGATCGAACCTTTTCAGGCCATCCAGGAAACCGCAAAGCGAGTTGTAGCCGAGATTCTCCGCAAAGTGCGGGGGCCGATCATCCTATACTCACACTGTGTGGGTGCGGCACTCGCGACCGAAACCGTACGTCTGCTGGAACAGGAAAAAGTCCCCATCGAAGCATTTTACTCCGGCGCTATCCTCCCTCCCCGAGTCGCGGGATTGTTTGGCCGTGCCTTCAACCCCTGGCGACCCTTCTCAGACAAACGGGTTCTGTCGATTCTTCACAGAATCGGACTGCCCGACCTCCAGGCGGATTCGGGCTTCACCCAGTTCGCAATGCGGGTGTTCCGCCGTGATGTCGAAGACTTCTATCGGTATTTCCACGACTGCATCCGCCAAAATCTCCCTCCCATCACCACGCCTGTCCGGATTTTGGTCGGACAACAGGACCCTATGACCCGCCGCTACGCTGCACGCCGACACTTCTGGACCCGCTATGCTGCTTCCTACAGCCTGACCGAGTTGGCAGACGCCGGCCATTATTTCATCCACACCCACCCGGACCGGGTCGCAAACTTGTTGCTCGGAGCCGTTCATGCCAGGCCGGCACCGGCCTCAAGCACTGCAATTCGTCCGGCGGCGCGGCGCACCGCGAACGGAGGCTCGTGATTCATGGGCAACCTGGGATTCATTCTCATCCATGTCACAGTCTTTTTCATGCTGTTCATTCTGCTGTACGTTTCCAAAATCCGGAACCGCAAGCAGATCCACACCGCTTTCCTCTGTCTGATCCTCACCTTGCTGGTCTGGGCGATCGGCACGATCGGGCTCGAGTACATCTACCGATTTACTGGTGAGACCAGCGTTGCGATGGTCTCGATCGCCTACGTCGGGCTGATCCTGACCCCCCTGGCGATCCTGTACCTGGGACTGGTATTCGCCTACACCAACGTCCGGCTGACCTGGCCCTATCTGTTTGCCCTCCTCGAACCGCTCATTGCGATCGGACTTTTGTTTACCAACCGGTCGCATCACCTGTTCTACCGGGAAATCGTCTATGAGA
>JAAYKS010000001.1 GCA_012522285.1 Clostridiaceae bacterium
CAATCCACCTCCCAACGAAACATAATCGCGGAAAAAGCCGGGATAGGACTTGTCCACACACCAGGGATCGTACAACGTGACCCCCTCGCGGGTGCGGGTGGCCGCGACCGCAAGCGACATCGCGATGCGGTGATCGTTCCAGGATCGCGCTTCGCCGCCCCGGAGCAGGGTCTGGCCGCGGACCAACAGGCCGTCGGTCGTGACGCAGATGTCCGCGCCGATCGACGCAAGGCTGTCCGCGGTGGCGGCCAGCCGGTCGCTTTCCTTGAGCCGAAGCCGCTCCGCGTGTACGAACCGGGTCTCCCCCGGGGTGCAGGCGGCAGTCACGGCAAGCACGGGGACCAGATCCGGGATCTGGGACGCGTCTATCACAAGCGTGCCTTCCGCCGACTGTTCCCGATCCGCCAGTCGTGCCAGCCAATCCACAATGGCCCGGTCCCCCTGCAGCGAGTGTTCCGGCAGCCCGGCGACCCGGATGTCTCCGCCGAGCCGGTTGGCAGCCAGCCAGAATGCGGCGTGGGAATAGTCGGCTTCCACTTCATAACGCGCAGGGCGATACCACTGTCCACCGCGAACGCGATACCCGCCAAACGGCATGTCCGACGCCGGTTTATGGGATTCGCTCGCTGCCATCTGTTCGATCTCCACGCCAAATACGCGCTGGATTCCGATCGTCAAATCGACATAAGGGGCGGACTGCAGCGGACTGGTCAGTACGAGTTCCGAATCGCCGGACAACAGCGGCAACGCGAGCAGGAGTCCGGACACATATTGTGAGCTGAGGTGTCCCGGGATCTCGTAGCGGCCGGGTCGGAGCCTACCTTTGACCCGCAGGGGGAGGGCCCAGCCATCCCGATCCGGAAATACTAGCTGTGCACCGTGCCCCGCAAACGCTTCCGCATACTCCCGAATCGGACGGGCACCCAGCCGGCCACGTCCCGTAAAGACCACCGGGCGGCCGAGTGCCGCGGCGAGGGGAACCAGCAACCGCAAGGTGGTGCCGGATTCTCCGCAATCGAGGGTGTCTCCGGTCCCGGTCAATTGCCGCATGCAATCCATCGTGCGGAGGATGTCTTCGGAAGGTTCACCCAAGCCGGTCAGGATAGACCGATCTTCCAGACCGGTGCCGACCGGACGCATATCGGCCAGCGCGGCGCACAGCAACGCGCGGTGCGCACAGCTTTTGGACGCGGGAGGCGTCACCTCGCCCCGGAGGAACCCGGGGGAAAGATGCAGCTGAGGCGGACGGGCGGCCAGTACCGCGGCAATGTCAGACATCCTGCCAAACCTCACTGACCATATGGACTGCCTGCGCCTCGTCGAGCGGGACGATGGTCGCCCGCCCGATCTCCTGCAGCAGAATAACGTGAATCTTTCCGGAACGGTTTTTCTTATCGGAAACCACTGCCGCGGCCACTTCATTCGCATCCAGCTCCGGCGCGGCAAACGGGAGTCCAAGCCCCGCAAGCAGCGGAGGGAGCAGCGATGCCACCGCCCCGGAGGTTACCCCCAGACGGACACCCATCCGGCATGCCACGGCCATCCCGATGGCGACCGCTTCTCCGTGTGTATAACGCAGGTACCCGGTGACCCGTTCGACCGCATGTCCGACTGTGTGCCCAAAGTTGAGCAGCATCCGCTCCCCGGATTCCCGGGTGTCCCGCACGACGACCCCTGCCTTGATCCCGACATTGCGCGCGACCGCCCACTCCATGTCGCGGGTCGACTCTCCTGCGGCCGGGCCTCCCGCGGCACACCACCCGAACAGTTCCGCGTCCAGGATCGCACCGTGTTTGACTACCTCCGCCATCCCGTCCGCGAAGACACGGTCCGGCAGGGTTTTAAGTGTATCCGGATCGGTCAATACAACCAGCGGCTGGTGGAAGGCTCCGACCAGATTTTTGCCGCCGGGCAGATCGATCCCGGTTTTACCGCCGACGGACGAATCCACCATTGCCAAAAGCGTCGTCGGGACCTGCACAAACGGAACGCCCCGCATCCAGGTCGCGGCCGCGAATCCACCCAGATCTCCCGGCACACCGCCGCCGAGCGCGACCACAACGTCGCTCCGGGTGACTCCGGCTTCGAGGAACCGCTCATAGAGCCCAAACAACTCGGCTTGAGATTTGCTGGGTTCTCCCGGTGGCACGGCATGAGAACAAACCCGAAACCCGGCGTTCTCCAGAGAGTGGGTGAGACGGTTCAGATAGAGTGCCGCCACGGTTTTGTCGGTCACCACAAAAGCGGTGCGCCCCTGGACGAGGGTAGCGAGTCGGGATCCGACCTCGTCGAGCAAGCCAGGTGACACGAGCACCTCGTAGGGAGCGCCGGGGATGGGGACGGGGATGGTTCTCATAGTTGTACCTCGCGACTGGGGGAGACGATGCTACAGCGTGCGGCCGACAGCCTCCGCCACCGGGCGGAGACGCTCCATCAGGGCGGCGAACTGCTCGGGGGTCAGGGACTGCTGTCCGTCGGACAAGGCGTGTTTCGGATCGTTGTGCACTTCGATGATCAACCCGTCCGCCCCGGCGGCAATCGCCGCTTTGGCGAGGGGTTCGACCAGCCAGGCCGCTCCGCTCGCGTGGCTGGGATCGACAAAGACCGGCAAGTGAGACAGCCGTTTGATCACCGGGATCGCGCTGATGTCCAAGGTGTTGCGGGTGCTGGTTTCAAATGTGCGGATGCCGCGTTCGCAAAGGATCACGTCCGGGTTGCCGCCGTTCATGACGTACTCCGCAGACATCAGCAGTTCTTCAATCGAGTTGGAAAATCCGCGTTTGAGCAAAATCGGCTTGCGCAGGCGGCCGAGTTCCTTGAGGAGCTCAAAGTTCTGCATGTTGCGCGCGCCGACCTGAACGACATCGACAAACTCGTTGAACAACTCGATTTGGGAAGGGTTGGTGATTTCGGAAACGACCGGCAAACCGGTTGCTCCCTTTGCTTTTTTCATGTACATCAATCCCTCGGCGCGCAGACCCTGGAACGCATAGGGGGAGGTGCGGGGTTTGAACGCACCGCCGCGGAGCATGCCGGCACCTGCTGTCGCGACCGCCTCCGCGATCCCGCACACTTGCTCTTCGCTTTCGACCGAACAGGGGCCGGCCGCGACACAAATACGTTGGCCACCGGCTGTCAGGGAACCGATCCGCACGAGGCTGTCGTCCGGGTGGAACTTGCGGTTCGCACGCTTGAACGGTTCCGACACTTTCATGACCCGTTCCACGGCGTCCTGCATCTCCAGTGCGGGCATTTCAATCGCGGACGTGTCGCCGATCAGTCCGACGACGGTCGTGTCGCTCCCGAAAATCGGCGCCGCCGTAACCCCGTAGGTCGCCTCGATCCAGGCGCGCAGCTCTTCGACTTTTTCGCGGGTGATTCCCCGCTTCAATACCAGAATCATGTCTGTTCTCCTTCTTCGCCGCATCCCAGTGCCGCAATCAATTCCCGCGCGGTGTCGACGGCGTCGTTTGGTCCGGTGTTGTCGATGACCAGGTCGGCCCTGGCCAGATATTCGGGCATCCGCTGGCTGTACAGCAGATCCGCCTTGTCGCGTGCGTCGCCGTCCAGCAGAGGCCGGCCGGTCTTGCGACCCACACGCCGCAGGATGCTTTCCAGCCGCGTGTCCAACAGGATGACCAGCGCCGGCGCGTCCTCCACGGTTGCCATGGAGGCATCCTGGAGCAAGGTTCCCCCGCCGGTGGCCACCAGAGCGGAACCCGGCTCACGGAGCGTTTCCTCCAATACGCGGGTCTCGATGCGGCGGAACGCGGGCTCCCCGTCCTGACTGAACAAATCAGGGATGCTCTTGCCCGCAGCCGACCGGATCCGGTCATCCAGGTCGACAAAGGGGATGCCGATCTTTTCGGCGGCGATGCGTCCCACCGTACTCTTGCCGCTGCCCATAAAGCCGGTGAGCAGATATTTTACCGTGTTCTGGCGAAGCAGCTCGCGGGACAGTCCGACCGGAATCCCCGCCAACCGCGCGCGCACCTCCGGGTCGTCCCATGCCGGTCCGGGATTCCAGATCCGCTGGGCTGCAAGCGCTTGCTCAAACAACATGCGGAGCCCGCTCTGCACCCGGGCACCGCCCGACCGGGCGAACAGCAAAAGCCGGGTCGCCGGCGGATTGTAGACACTGTCAAATACAAAAGACGTGCGGGCGGCAATTTCCCGGGTGACCGGAACCCCGCGCACATGCGGCCACATGCCGGCCGGCGAACCGTTGAGCAGGGTGTCCGCATGCCCGGCCCGCGTGAGCCCGCCTTCGATGACCGAGACGTCTTCGAGTCCGGTTCCCCGGGAGATGTCAGCCGCCAGACGGCGTGCCTTTTCGATCCCGGGCGACAGGATGCGGATGGACGCCGCACCCGCCAACGCGGCTTCGAAGCCCATGGTGCGCGACGCGCCGCCCGCACCGACCAGCAGTACCCGGCGGCCGGCCAAAGGGACACCGCAGGCCAAAAAGCCGGTGCCGTCGGTGTTGTAACCCTTTTTCCTGCTGACGGTATTGACCGCCCCGTACCGCGCGGCGGACGAATGGAGGTCTTGTAGATAGGGGATCACTTTTTCTTTGAACGGGATGGTGACATTGAACCCGTCCAGATTGTCGAGCAGCCGCGGCACCAGTGTATCCAGCGCTTCGGGCGTCACGTCGAGCAGCTCGTAGGTTCCGCGGATCCCCGCCGCGTCCATGATTCTCTCATGAATCAAAGGAGACAGGCTGTGGCCGAGCGGGTGCCCGATCAGTCCGTACCGGCGGACCCGCCCGTTTCCGTTTTCACCGTTCGCAGACATATCCGCCCTCCGTCAAAGCCGATACGGCGGCTTCCAGTTGATGGCTGTCGTGTAGCAGGATCCGCAGAACCCCGCTTTCATACGAGCGTACATTCGTGATGTCCATGTTGCGTATACTGATCCCCCTCTCCCCGAGGAGGGACGCGACACCGGCAAGCGCGCCGGGCTGGTCCGGAATCTGGATTTTGAGAGTGGCATACGATTCCAGAGCGCCATGGCCCGAGGCCGGAAGTCCCGACCGATAAGCGGCACCCGCCTCAAACAGGGATCGCAGCGTTTCGGCGTCTCCGTCCCCGATCGCAGCCCGGAACCGGTCCAGCACATCGGAAAAGGCGTCCAGTACCGGCAGCAGCGCGGGGGCGGACTGCAGACAAATGCCGGTCCAGAGGGAAGGACTGGCCGATGCGATGCGCGTGATGTCCTTGAAACCTCCGGCCGCCAGACGGGACAGCACGCGGTCGTCCTGCTCGGCCGCCAATACCGAAAGTGCGGCTGCCACCGCATGTGGGAGGTGGCTGATGGCCGCGACGGCGTGGTCGTGGACGCCGGCCTCCATGCGCATCGGGAGTGCTCCCATGTCTCGAACCAGCTCGGCCAGAGATTCGGCGTCTCTTTCGGTCTGCGCACATGATGCGGGGGTGTCCCGCTCCGGTGCACTGATCACGTATACCGCGCCTTCCAGCAGATCCGCCGAAGAACACAGATATCCCGTGCGTTCCGACCCCGCCATGGGGTGACCGCCGATGAATCGGGGCAGGTGCCCCAACGCCTGCAGCACCGGCAGTTTCACACTCCCGGCATCGGTCAGGATGCCGTCACAGTGGGCCGCGGCGCGTTGTGCCAGAGCAGGGAGCGTATCGACCGGAGTGCATAAAAAAACGACGTCGCATCCGGTCAACGCGGAAAACGGGTCGCTGGCAGCGCCTGTTTCCAATGGCCGGAGACGCGCCCCCTGATCGATCGCACCGTCCGCGATCGCAGCTGCGAGCACCTCCGGTTTTCGGTCCAGCCCGACCACACGGGTCAGTCCAGCCCGTTTTTTGAGCGCTTTTGCGATCGAACCTCCGATCAGTCCGAGTCCGACCACGCCCGCGGTATGAAGATGGACAGGTCCCCCGGATGACGGGACCTTTTCAATGTTGTTCATGCCGGATCCTTCCTCTGCCTCGCTACCTTTACTGCCTGGAAGTACGGTCTATTGTGCTGTGTTTTGACCGCCTCGTCAATTCGCATATCGTTCAGAAACACACGTCCTTTCGACTTCTGTCGACGCATGCCTGCAAAAAACGAACCCGAAAGGGCGGAAATTATCCCAGATAACGCTGGATGCCCTCCGAGTTGGCGGCATAGTGCGTCGCGTCGGAACGGCTGATGTCACCTGACTTGAAGAGCGCGGCCAAAGAAAGGTCCATGGTCGACATTCCCTGGTCGCCGGCCATCTGCATGACGCCTTCGATCTGGGGAGTTTTGCCCTCGCGGATCATGTTCCGGATCGCTCCGTTCGCACGCATAATCTCAAACGCCGGCACCTGCCCGTGTCGCTCCGAGGGAATCAACTGCTGGGATACGACCGCCTGCAATACCGTGGACAACTGCACCTTGATCTGCTGCTGCTGGTTTGGCGGGAAGATGTCCACGATCCGGTCGATCGTCTTGGCAGCGCCGACCGTATGCAGCGTCGACAGCACCAGATGGCCGGTTTCGGCCGCGGTCAGCGCGATCGAGATGGTTTCGAGGTCGCGCATTTCCCCGATCAGGATGACATCGGGGGACTCCCGCATGGCCGCACGCAGACCGGCGGCATAGGACAAGGTGTCGGATCCGATCTCCCGCTGGTTGATGATGCTGGTGTTGTGCCGGTGGAGGTATTCGATCGGATCTTCGAGCGTCAGCACATGGCAGGCACGCTCCCGGTTGATTTTGTCAATGATCGCCGCCAGCGTCGTGGTCTTGCCGCAGCCGGTGGGGCCGGTGACCAGCACCAGCCCGCGGTTGAGCCGGGCCAGGTCCAGCACGACGGACGGAATGCGCAACGCCTTGGGATCCGGCAGATCGAGATAGATCCGCCGGATCGAGATGGCACAGGAGCCGCGCTGGGTGAACGTGTTGACCCGAAAGCGGCCGATTTCGGGCAGCGACATCGCAAAGTCGCATTCCCCGTTGTCCTGATATGCCTGGATGTCGCGCAACCGCGTCATCAGGCGCTCGGACACCGCCTGGGTGTCCGCCGGACTGAGTTTCTCATCCGCGAGGCCGCTGCGCACCAGCACACCGTCCACTTTGAGCATCGGGGGAACGCCGACCGTGATAAACACGTCGGACGCGTTGCGCCTGACCGCCTCTTTGAGAATTGCAACGATATCCAACATCAATCAGTCCTTCCCATCCCACAGTCCGCCGGGCTCGGTCCCGTACACGAACGGTTTCTGGAACTGGCTCCACCGCCCGATACGGGGGGTCTCTTCCGCCACACGGCCATCTTCCCCGACCGGCCACTCCAGCTTCACCTGGATGCCTCTTCCTTCCGGATCACCCGCCACTGCCTCCAGTGTCAGGTGCCCAGCTTCGGTTCGGCAGACGACGTCGGCGATCCCCTCTACGCGGAGACTCGTCAACCGGTCGGCGAGCGCAGTGGCCGCTCCCTCTTCTCCCGCTTCTCTATCGGCCGCGGCCAGCAGACGTTCGGCGCTTGCGTCAAACCGGTAATACTCCGCGGACCAGTCCGCATGGCGGCGCGCCAGTCGAAGATTGGCGGATGCCGCGGTCAGTGCCATCGCACCGAACACGGCCAGGAGCACTACCATCAGGACAATCAGGACGGACGCACTGCCGCGGCGTGACCGCATGCGCGCAAGATGCTGTCCGGATTTTGTGACATTGCGCATCTTCTTCCCTCCCGTCATCCGAAATACCGGCTCACATGGAGCTCGTGCAGCGCGGGATCTTGCCCGAACCGATCGGGCTGCCAACCGTCTTTCGCGGCCACGACCCGGATCTTGAGATCGAACACACCGCCGTCGGTTTCGGCCAGCGACAGTTCCACGATATGGCTCGCGACGGATGGGTCGCATGGCTGCATCTCATCGTCCACGCCTATGTAACCCTGTTGGGTGCCGTCCGCGACCCGCATCCCACCCAGTTCGGGGATCCCGGAGAGCGAGTCGGGATGGTCTCCGCTTTTCCAGCGATCCGCGACCGCGGCACAAAAAGAAACCGCACAGTCCAGGGTGCGCGCTTTGCCGGCCAGCCCGTCCGAGACCGCGAACATCTGAACCAGAAAGACACCGACCACCGCGATGAGCGCGATGGAGGCGACGATTTCCGCCAAAGTGAAACCCTGGTGGCTGCGGAGGTATCCCGCGTCCCGTCGGGTACTGGAGTGCGCTTGTGCGCGGCGCATCGTCAGGTCACCCCCGTTTTCAGATAAAACACCCCGGACAAGACCGTATCCTCACCGGACGCCGCCTCGTCTCCCAGTCGGGTGAGCTCAATCGCAAGAACGTTTGCGGTCTGCGTTTCGATTTCCATGTGATCGACCGCGGCAATCCGGCTCGCGGTCGCGTGAAGCGGCTGCGCGTCTGCACGGGCGAACAGCTCATACAGCCCTCCGTCCAGGCAATAGATCCAGGTGTCAAACGCCTGGTTCTCCGTTTCGGAGCGGATCACCAGCGCGTCTCCCTGCCCAAACGGATTGCCGGCGACCCGGATTCCGCCCTCGACGTCGTTCTTGCGCAGTTTCACGTCCACAAACGAAAGCCCGATCCGGAGCGCGGCGTCGCGGTCCTGGCGGCCGGACAGGTTGAAATACGCCTCGCTGCCCGCGGAAACCGTGGCAAAGATGAGAAACGACACCGCAAACAGCAGCACCATCACCAGAAAAACTTCGATGTTCGCGTATCCCCGTCTGTTCATTTGGGAAACACCTCGATGATGGGCGGGAGGTTGCCAGCGGGCACCTCGTACCGGAAGTGGAAGGACGCGTCGTCCAGAATCACCCCGTACCGGTCGGCCAGGTATTGGAGGTTGGGCGGATAAGCCCCTTCCAGCGCATAGCATTGCAGAGCGGCCTGGCGAATCGCCTCCTGCTGAATCTCGCGATTGCGGTCGGACTGGTTGCCGGACACCCCGGCCAGAGCGACAAACACCGCCACGATCAGAATACCGGCCAGCGCGATGCCGGCGACCGAAGTCAGAAAACGGGTATCCCGAATCCGCACAGGCGACCCCCTAACCGATGGAGGACATGATGTCGATCAGCGGGAGCATGACCGTGAGCAGGATGCCGCCAACCACCGCCGACAGTACGACGACTAGCAAAGGTTCGACGATGCCGGTCAGACGGTTGAGCTGATCGTCGACTTCGCCTTCGTACGATCGGGCTACCTTGCCCATGACCGTGTCGAGCTCGCCCGCTTTGCTGCCCATCGCCAGCATACGGATAAACAGTTTCGGAAAAATCCCGGTTCGGCCCAGCGCGGCAAAGGGCTCTTCGCCCTTGGCCATCAACGCGCGGCTCTCCGCGATGCGGGCGGCAACGACGCTGTTGTCCACGATCGTCTCCGCCATCCCGAGCGACGTGTCCATGTCGATCCCGCTGGACAGCATGTAGGACATCGCCATGCTAAACCGGGACGCATAAATCTTGCTGTACAACCCCTTGAGTCCGGGAAGCCCGAGTCGGAATCTGTCCCGCAGCCGGGTGCCGGCAGGCGTGTGGAAAAAGAACACCGCCGCCGCGATCAGAACCGCCAGAACAATCAGGATCAGGAGGGCATGCTGTTGCAAAAACAACCCGGTCAGCAGCACGCCGCGGGAGAACGCGGGCATATCACCGCCGAGGGAGGCAAAGATGCCGCTGAAAATCGGCAGAACCCGCACCACCAGCAACACGATGATCGCTGCCATCATGATCAGAAGGACCAGCGGATACGTCAACGCGGAACGGATACGGGCAGACAGGCGGGCGTTTCGTTCGTAAAAGTCCGACAGATTGGTCATCACGGTGTCCAGGTTGCCCGACACCTCGCCGATCCGGGCCATGCCGACCAGGTGGGAAGGAAACCCTCCCTGCTTCTCCAGGGCGGTGGACAGCGGTTGCCGCTGTTCGACTCCCTTGCCCAACGCATACAGAACGGAGGACAACCGCGGGTTGTCGGCACTGTCCGCCAGCATGTCCACTCCCTCCTGGATCGGGATGCCGGACTTGAGCACCAGAGCGATCTGTCCGCACAGCCAGGAGAGCTCCATCGAATCGAGGCGGGCTTTGGACGGGGTTCGGGTCTTATCCATGCGCAACGTCCCTCGTTTCATCAATGTGTACCAATTATACAATACTTGCCGGTCGTTGGTTCTTCTTGCGGGCTCGATTCTATACACTTATAATGATGGAACCAGCCGATCGTGACCCGGCCTCGCAGAAACGAGGGATCCCTTTGTTGCCCGTATCGCCCTTTTCGCGCCATCGTGCGCGCTGGCTTGTGTTCTCTACCTTGTGCCTGTTGGTCTTTACCCTTCTATTGACAGGCTGTGTTCCTTATACGATTCCGACGATTTCGGAGTCCGGCACATCAACCGCGCGGACTGTGACGCCTTCCGTTTCCGGGACTTCCCGCCCCACGACCGGACGGACGACCCGGCCGGCTCCCTCCTCAGGGTCGACAGAAACGGGGACGGCTCCCACCACGAACGACTCGCAGACGCAACCTTCTTCCGGCACGAATCCTCCGACAGGCACGCCCACATCCCGGCCGTCGACGCAACCGACCGCGAAACCGACGACCCGGCCGCCGGTCACCACGACGACCCGTCCGCCCGTCACCACAACCGCGCC
>JAAYKS010000396.1 GCA_012522285.1 Clostridiaceae bacterium
GCGGGCAGCACGGTGTCGCGTGCGACGTTGCACAACCAGGATTACATCGCGGAAAAAGACATTCGGATCGGCGACACCGTCGTGATCCAGAAAGCCGGCGACATCATCCCGGCGGTCGTCGAGGTCGTCCGTGTGGCACGCCCGGCCGGAGCGGAACCGTATCAGCTGCCCGACCGCTGTCCGGCCTGCGGGGCTCCAGCGGTCCGGGAACCGGGCGATGCGTTTTCCCGCTGCACCGGTGCGGAATGCCCTGCGCAGCTGTTTCGGCACATCCTCCATTTCGCCTCGCGTGACGCGATGGACATTGACGGCCTCGGCCCCGCCATCGTTGAAATGCTCATCCAAAACGGTCTGATCGCCGGTGTGGCCGACCTATTCACGCTCTCAGACAAGCAGACGGAGATCCGCTCACTCGAAGGCATGGGAGAACGATCCACCGAATTGCTCCTCGCGTCCATCGACCGGTCGCGCGCAAACAACATCGACCGGCTGATCGCGGCGCTGGGGATCCGCAACGTCGGAGTTCAGGCGGCACGTGTGCTGGCTGCCTCGTTCCCGGACATGCAGGCGATCCGGGAGGCAGACGAGGAGACGCTTGCCGCGCTCCCGGATTTCGGTCCGGTGACCGCTGCCTCCGTAGCCCGCTTTTTCGCACAGGAGCAGACCCGCCATCTATTGGACCGGCTGACGGAAGCGGGAGTCAATATGGTCTCTTCCACCTACGGCGTCCGGACCGGAGGCGTACTTGAAGGCATGACATTTGTACTGACCGGCGCATTGCCGGGCATGACGCGGGAAGAAGCGGAGACCTTGATTCGCTCCCAGGGCGGGAAGACGGCCGGCAGTGTCTCCGCGCGCACCACCTATGTGCTCGCTGGAGAAGGCGGCGGCAGCAAGCTGGACAAAGCGGTGCGACTCGGGATTCCTGTAATCGGGCTGGACGATCTGTCACGGATGATCGAAGGGCCGGAAGGAGCCACACCATGACGGAGACGGAGCATGCCTACACGCTCTCCATCGAAGAGACGACGGTACGACTCGGTACCGATCCTGTCGTCGGTCTAAGCGGGGAAGAGGCGGCAAGCCGGCTGGCTTCGCACGGCCCCAATGAGCTAAAGGATCGTCCGCGGCGTTCGCTGGTGCAACGGCTGCTGGCCCAGTTCGCGGATTTTCTCATACTTGTGCTGCTGACGGCCGGTGTGGTTTCGGCACTTTTGGGGGAATGGATCGATGCGGGCGCCATCCTGGCGATCGTCGTCATCAACGCCGTGCTCGGGATCGTACAGGAAGGACGGGCGGAAAGGGCGATCGAGGCTCTCCGCAAAATGGCGGCCCCCACGGCGCGCGGGTTGCGGGATGGTACGATGCAAAAGGTCCCCGCCTCCGCGCTGGTTCCGGGTGACGTGGTGCGGGGCGAAGCCGGGGACGTGGTTCCGGCCGACGGAAGGCTGGTGGAGAGCGTCTCGCTCCAAATCGAAGAGGCATCCCTGACCGGCGAATCCGTTCCCGTCGAAAAGGATGCCACGGTGGTTTACACGGAGCCCCGCCCGCTCGGGGATCGAGCCAACATCGCCTATATGGGGACCGCTGTGAC
>JAAYKS010000524.1 GCA_012522285.1 Clostridiaceae bacterium
GACATTTTCTATTCTCATTAGATTTACTATTTAGGCATTTTTTCAATATAATCTTATAATAAGAACTAATATAATAGGATCAGTAGTTAAGAAGAGTGGAATGAGAAAAGTGGGCAGTGGCTGTAGTTAGCTTCGCTCGACGATTCTCAATCCACACAAAAATTTTCATCTCTATACATTTTTCAAAAATCTTACAATCTTACAATTCTTACAATTCTTACAATTCTTACAATTCTTACAACTAACCTAGGCAAGGTGTAGGAGAACATATGTTTTTTCGTGCACGTTGCACAAAGGAAGTGAGTCGTACACCACAGATTCTTCGGTTCGCACACGAGCAGAAGAAAATTGGTTTTGGAACGAAAAGCGGGCGAAAACCGGCGCCGATTGGCCTGGCCTGACTGCACCACTCCGATCAGTACAATACGGTAAGCACCGCGGGGTCGCGGGCGCAAATAAAAAAGGAGACCAGACGAATCTGATCTCCTTCGCACGTTTTATGCTGGCGTCGCGGGGGCGCGGGCCTGTTAAACCATGTGGATAACCTCGAGTCTACCACAAATAGCACACTCAAGAATCTCGATGCCATTCTCACCATCGCAGCCAGTAGCTATCCACTGGTGTTCAGTGCACTCTGGATGCTCAATATCATAGACCTGATCGGCCAGGGTCTCCAGGTCATCATCACCGATGTAGATGTTATCGTCATCCTCGCTCGCGCCCAGGCCACAGTGGTTATAACAGAAGTATGTACCAGTAGCTTGGTTCTCATCAGTAAGGTAGGGGCAATGGCCGTCAGGTCCGTCACACGGGTAGTTTCTACTCATCGTCACATTCCTCCTCATCTTCGCCTCGATGAAACTGCCAGCTCATCGGATCGTCATCATCATTGAAGAGCTGGGACGCGGGGACCCAGCGTTGTCGGTCATGATATATCTCACAACAAGCACAGTCCTCGCCGCCGCAACCAGCGCAGGCGTCAGCATCACTTTGTTCAATCTCGGCCAGACGATCAATGACGGAGCGCTGGAGCGCGGTAAATTCGCGTGGAAAGTTTGGCTTAGGCATATCATTCACTCCTTTGACAAGTCCAGGCGCTCAAGGATGCACTCGGCACGGTTGAGCAGATCTGTTGCTTCCCGCCACTTTTCATACTCAGGGCTATTGTAATCAGTACGCACGATATTCTCGACCACGTCGTCGCAGGCTTGCCGGGTCGCACGCGTCTGAGCGTACACACGAAATCGCTGTGTAGACATCAGTAGTACCTCCTTGCAGTTATCTTGAATCGACGATATGCAGTGCGTTTACCAGTCAACACAGTAGATAGACCGACGCGGGCAGCATTGATCGTTTTAGACCATCCTTCTTCGAAAAACCAGGTCGCGGCGTCGCGGCAGTCTTCGAACTGATAGACCTGTTCTTCGCCGTACAGTCGTACATTGTAGTACTTCTTTCTTTTATACTTCGACATGGGAACCTCCTTTTATGTCGGTCTGACAATATTCAGGCCCGTAAGGCCCAGGCGCTTTCAGACCTTCAACAGTCAGCTTAGGAAATGACATAAAGAAAAGGCCCGGCTGTTGGACCGGACCCTTCCCTTACTGCTGATACCCGGATTATCCGAGCTTGGCCATCAGGTCGACTAGCTTGGCCTGCTCATCTTCAGGCAGGCTGCTGGGATCGATTGCTTTCAGTAACTGCCGAAGCTGTTCGGACGAGAGGTCTTTGACGACGGTCTTGGTAACCGTCCGGGTTGTTGGCCTCAGTTCATTCAGCCGTTCAATCTCAGCTTCAACTTCTGTAAGATCGGCGCGGGCTTGCTGATCATACTCGGCCAGCTTTTTCAACCGGCTTTTCTTGGACTGGAGGCTTCTGATACGGCTTATGACCGCATCCAGATCTTCGGGGTTGACGTCGTTTGCATTGGTTCCAGCATACGGCTTCTGCCAATATTCCCGAATCAACATCTCGGCATACATCGCGCTGATGTACGTCCTACAAACTGTGATGTTGGACCTGGGGCCTTTTGCTTTTGCTTTTGACCGGTCGGACCGTCTTGATTCTAACAGTCTTGACAACTGATCTTCATCAGCGCCTTCCAGAATCTTGCTGTCGGTCTGGATCGTCTCGTCGTCATAGACGGCTTTGATCAGGTCAATCAGATCTTGAGGCTGACCGTTGTCGATGGCCTTATTAGCCAGGACATGCAGCTCGGGCTTTTTAGATACGCTCTGCATCAATTCTGTTGCCCGGGTGTTGGACGTGCCGATGAGGATCGGCGTTAAGTCCAGCTTACGGGACTCGGATGTTGCACTCTGCTCAGCACTGAAGTCAAACGGGTTGGAATCGGTTTTCTTTGCCATGGTAGTTGGCTCCTTCCTTATTTTAGGACCGGGTCACCAGCCGTCAACTATAACAGCTGCATGCCCATTCCCTAATTATATAATACAACATATGCTTCGGCGTGTATACCGTTTTATATTCTAGGAACGGCTACTGTGCTCCGCCGCGGTGAGTCAGTCGATGCGTTTTAGCACAGCCCGCGGATCCATTCCCCGACTGTCAGGCCGCGTTTTATCATACGGCTTTTATCCCGACGCACGGGGCGCGGTTACAATGCTATCCAGCACGGCCTCGATCCATCAACCCGGTGTCGGGCCGTGCCGCGGATTCAAGCAGTGGAATATGTAGTCCACATTTCATCACCTCTTTCTACATCTGATACAGCTATCTTTGCCACTACCTTCTGTTTCCAGTCCAATAGTTAGGAGTAGTCGGTACTCTCACTCCCGACATCATCTCTGTCATATATCCTAACTTATTTGGTCAGGATCTTTACCAACTGAGCAGCCTGTTCTGGCGTCAGAGTAACTTTGCTTCCCTTAGCTAACTTAGCCAAAAGAGCATCGTCAACGCTGTTTGCAGCAGCTTCCAGTTGAGCCTTACGCTTACGCGCATACTCCCTGTTGGCTTTCGCAATCTCAACGTAGTTCTCACCAAGACGCAACGCATAGTTGCCACCTGGTTTGTCGCAGCAAACATCTGACAGACTATTGATAACTTTTTGGATCGCTTCTGGCGTCTCCAGTTTGTCAATCTCAGCCTTGCCATATGCCCACTGAGGGAGGCCCCCAGAGGTCTTCGCCCTGGAAGAAGTCCTACGGCTTGCCACAAACTTGGTCAATGTCTCGAGGCGAACCTCGTCAATGGCCTTATTAGGAGCGTACGTAGCTTTCTTCAGGTTACACCGCTTGCTATCCAAGTTCCTAGCAATGGCTACCAGCACGGGCTGGATGTTGCCATCGTGGTACTCTTTAGCGCACTCCAAGACGAGACGGTCCAACGTGCCATCATCGATAGCCTGCTGGAGCTCGTTAACCATGCGGCCGATCTTCTGAACAACGGGCTCGCCGTTCTTCATGACAATCTTGCCACTGGTGTCTCTCTTGAGTTCCTCCACAACTCTTGTGCCGATGAAGTAGTTATCCTTCAGCGCTTGCCAGTTCAGGTCCTCAGTGATTTTTGTGATACGTGCCATGTTATGGCTCCTTTCTTTTGCCGGTTTTACCGGCTGTTTGGTTGGTTTTTACTGGTAGCTTACTAGCTTACTAGGCTCCTCAGTTTTAACCACCTCCTTTCTTGAAAGGAATACGCCACAGTATCACTGTGACCTGTCTGCTGATTAGAGGTATCCTCCTTAAATACCTCGCTTTTATCGACAGACGTTGTTTTTACTTGTCAAGGTACATGTTAAGGTCAGCACCCTAACAAATGAATAACCCCGGGC
>JAAYKS010000397.1 GCA_012522285.1 Clostridiaceae bacterium
CCGACGCCGACGCTTACGCCGACGCCGACGCTTACGCCGACGCCGGCGCTTACTCCGACGCTTGCACCGACTCCGACGCTTGCGCCAACTTCCACACCTTCACCTGCACCGGTACGTTTGCCACCCGTGATCGCAGAAGCCGATCATAACTATAACTTTATCAAGTTGATTGGGAGCGGTGATTATGTTGTTCCCATCGAGGCCGACGGCAGCGAGCCAATCACGTGGTCGCTGGAGCGGCTTAGCGAACGGTATCCTTACCCGGCAAATGCTTCGATCGATGAGAAGACAGGCGCATTAACCTTCCGGGACGGTCTTGCACCGGGGACCTACTATTTTGTCATCCGCGCAAGCAATAACGTTGGCACAGACACACAGGAAGGCACCGTAAAGTATCTTGAGATCCGGGATATCCGGCCCTCCTTGCCTCACTTGCTTCTGCCAACAGGCCGTGCTGGTGTGACGATGCTGGAGACCCCGGCTGATGGCACTTTACAGCTGAGCCTGCTCGCGGCAAAACAATACGAACCGAACTGGAACCAGACGCTCCCCTTCGTCCTATCTCCCGAATTCGACTTTGATGCCGAAAACCAGCCGTCCGATATAGTTAAAAATCTCCCGCTCAATGCAACGACCATCCGTTATGATCACCCTGAGGATGTGTATACACCGGACCGCGACACGATCAACGGAGCAGATTATGTCCATTGGCACGCTTGTCCGGGTGTCATGACGCCACACGATGCGGGTATCGGCGTCATGCTGTATGACGAAGCGCCCCTGTGTGACAATTACCATTACTATGAAAAAAGCGCCATTCCGCCCGGGCTATTGGACAAGATCAAAGGTGCCATGCGCGATCGGGCCAACCGGGTACTGCGGGATGACCTCTTTCTCGGCGTACCTTACACGAGGAACAGCCTGGAGGACGCGATCGATGACTATGTCATCAACCCTCTCGACAGCGTAACCTATCTCGAGTATGGTTCGATCCTCGACGCCATGGCCCGGAAGGGGAAAGGTACTTTTGAAGTCGGTCTGACCAATGATACGGGGACTTTTGTCGCCGGTGATTTCTTTGTCGGCCTTTCGGACACCCCCCGGGCCAGCTTGATTTTCAAACAGCCGGGGGCAACCATCGCGTTCGATGGCAGCGAAATACAAGCCGATGCCGACACCTCACGATACATTTATGATTTTGGGTTCAAGGGAGACACTCTACACAAAAGCGAGATGCTATCTGCGGCGGGTGTTGCGGACGGAGCAGGGGATGCTTTTGTGTACAATTTCGGATTTCACGGCAATTTGCCCGGTATTGCGACATTCTCCGTCGAAACAGATCTTGCCGAAGGACAAAAGATACAAGTCTATCGCTACGACGGTTCGGACGCTCTGGCGTCCAGCGGTTCTGCCCAGCCCTTCACCTTGATTGCAGGTGACGTGACGGTCATGGCGGGCGGCCTTGTCACCTATAGAAACAATACGATGTCGGAGTATCTGATCACCACAAAAAAACTCAATGGTGCGACGGCAAGTGCGATGGCAACCATGCAGGATCAGAACACGAAAGACCCCATATCCGGTTGGGTCATCGGTGGGATCGCGTTGGCCGTAACGAGTGTCGGTGCGATGGTGGTCCTCGTTCGAAGGAAACGAATACGCGTCAAACTGGCACATTGAGCGAGATATTGTTGTCGGCACCGTCTGGGAAAAGGCAGGTGGTCACCACTGTCTGGCCAGACCAGATTGATCTGTATCATTTGTTCTTGATTCCAAATCACATACCTGATGAAATATGGGTGCAGGTGAATGGCAGGTGATGTCTGGCGCGTGCGAAATGTCCTTTGGAACAGGAGAAGTGTATGGCGATCAAGAAGCAGAGTGTGATACGTATAGAGCAAATTGGGTTTCAATGGGAAATGGAGAACCCCTTTCTGTTCTGTGCACATCATGAAGACGATTATCCCGCCGGCAACAAAAACCAGGGAATCGACCCGAACCAATTGCGCGGCAGAGAGGTCGGAAACGATTTTGTCGTCAAGGATGGGTATCGAATGTATCACGGGCAAGAGGTCCCGGGATTTCCCGTCCATCCCCATCGTGGATTTGAGACAGTTACGATTGTAACCAAAGGATATGTCGACCATTTCGACTCACTGGGGGCATATGGGCGATATGGGCAGGGGGATGTCCAATGGATGACAGCCGGCAAAGGGTGTCAACACGCGGAAATGTTTCCGTTGGTACACGAGAACGAGCCCAATCCATTGGAGCTCTTTCAAATCTGGTTGAACCTTCCAAAGAAAGATAAGTTCGTCAATGCTGCTTTTAAAATGCTGTGGCATGAGGACATCCCGGTCGTGGAAGAGCGTTCACAAAACGGGAAGAAGACAGCAGTCACGGTTGTTGCCGGAAGCTGGCGGGGACAAGCCGCGGTCACTCCGGCACCTGACTCCTGGGCTGTAGATCCATCTCACCAGGTAGGAATATTCCTGATCTACATGGAAGCAGGGAGTACGGTGTCCATCCCGGCGACATCGCCGACATCCAATCGCAACCTGTATTTTTTCAAGGGAGATGCCATTCGGATGGACGGGCAGAAGGTCGGCGGTTCGAATCGCATCAAACTGGCTTCGGATCAGGATATCACCATCGATAATGGCGATTCTGCCAGTGAGTTGTTGTTGCTGCAGGCGGAGCCGATCGACGAGCCGGTGGTTAAATATGGCCCGTTTGTCATGAACACCATGCAGGAAATACAGGACGCGTTTTCCGATTATCGACGGACGCATTTCGGCGGATGGCCCTTCGAACAGGAGATCCCGGTCAACGCACGAAACGCGAAGCGGTTTGCACACTATGCCAATGGCGGAGAAGAAACCAGAAAGGACTGAATATGGGGAAAATGCCGACTCTCTTTGTCGGTCACGGATCACCGATGAATGCAATTGAGGACAACGAGTATACGCAAAAATGGAAAGAGATTGGCGCAACCATCCCCCGGCCTGAGGCGATTCTCGTGATATCCGCCCATTGGACAACGGAAGGAGTCAGCGTTTCGGACAGTCTTCATCCGCGTACTGTCTACGATATGTTCGGGTTTCCCAAAGCGCTGTACGAGGTGGTTTATCAGCCGTCCGGTTCTCCGGAGCATGCACACATGGCTGCCGCACTACTCAAAAATGTCCGGATCGACAACAGTTGGGGGATTGACCATGGATCCTGGTCTGTATTGAGGTGGATGTTTCCGGATGCCGACGTCCCGGTATTTCAAGTGAGTCTGGATGGAAATGCATCCCGGCAGACCCATTTTGAGATGGGGCAAGCGCTCAAACCGCTGCGCGAAAGAAAAGTTCTCATCATAGGGAGTGGAAACATCGTTCACAACCTGTCCCGTGTCAATTGGGACATGGATGGCGGATACCCATGGGCGGATGAATTCGACAACTACATCAAAGACCGGATCGAGAACAGACAGTTCAATGATGTCATCGATTATGCAAGTGCCGGCCCGTCCGCCCTGGCCGCTTTTCGGACAACAGAGCACTACGATCCGCTACTGTACGTACTTGGCGCATCGGACGCAGGGGATCAACTGACCATTGTGAATGACAGCTGCACCAAGGGTTCGATATCGATGACAAGTTATCTATACGAGTGAAATGCACAACATATGAACCATAAACGGAGGAAATGGAAATGAAAAACAAAAGAAAAATTGGTGTTTTGATCGGCAGTCTGCGAAAAGAGTCCTACAGTCGAAAAGTGGCTGAATCACTACGGGCCCTTGCCCCAGAGAACATGGAACTGGAATTCATTGCAATTGACGCGCTGGAAATGTTCAACCAGGACTTTGACGACGAGGGCACGGTGCCTGAATCCTGGGTTCGCTTCCGCGATCTTGTCAAACAAATGGATGCCTTCCTGTTTGTGACACCAGAGTACAACCGATCCATTCCAGCGGTGATGAAAAACGCTTTGGATGTCGGATCAAGACCCTATGGATATAATGCATGGGACGGTAAACCCGGCGCTGTCGTCGGTGTTTCACCTGGAACGATTGGAGCGTTCGGCGCAAACCACATCCTAAGGCAATCGCTTGTTTTTCTGAATGTGCCTGCGATGCAGCAACCCGAAGCGTATGTGGCCAATGCCGCAACCCTGCATGATGAACACGGCGAGCTGATACTAGAGTCCACGCGCGAATTCTTCCGGAGCTTCCTGAATTCTTTTAGCACATGGATCGATACAATCCTCAACAACTGCCGAGCGCCACGCTTGTTCATCTGCCAGAGAATGGTACCGGGTTGCGCACCCTGAGGCGACCCGGTACCATTGTTATTTGACAACAGAACCATATGGCAGGGAGGTGGGACCATGCATATCGAACGTTTCCGGCACGAGGACAACTGGCAGGACATCAAAGACGCCACCATGAACACCATCGGCAAGAACACCGGCAGATACCCGGATGCAACGTGGAAACTGAAGCTGATCCGCGCGGAACATTCACCGATTCGAAAAATGAGATTTTCCTGGAGGTGGAAAGAACTGCCTTATTGGGTTTCGGTCCATTTTGTCAGGCATAAAATCGGAATCGAGCATTTTGTCACCACGCAGCGTTCGGACCGGACCGATATTCCTCGGGATGACCTGCCGCAAGGCTCATGTGTTTCGCACGAGTGCGACGCTGATGCGCAGGCGCTGATCAGCATCAGCAGAAAGCGTCTGTGCATGAGCGCAAGCCCCGAAACGAGAAAGGCCTGGATGCTTGTCAAAGAGCAGGTGAGGGAAGTGGAGCCTGAGTTGGCACAGTGCATGGTCCGGGAATGTGTGTATCGCGGATTTTGCCCGGAGATGAACGGGTGCGGATTCGACAAAGCGGATGCGTACAAGGTGGAGCTGGCGGCGTATCGGGGCTGATGCGGTGGAACGCCTGCAATAGGGACTGGGTGATCACCCGACAAACGGCTTCTTGATGTTGGTTTCGCAAAAACCGCCGAACCGGATATGCATGGAATATAAATGATCCAGCGCTGTTTCGACTCGCACATCCCCCTCCAGCCCCAACGAGAGGAGCAGGGACAGGCATATACCGCGCTGGTAATGATGGCCATGGTCCGAAAGCATACTTCCCTCGGGTTCCATTCCAAGCCTTCGTGGTACTGCTGCAGCAAAAATCCAATCGCTCCCTGTACCGATGGATGATCCGCGGGCACTCCCAACGAGAGCATCTGTTCGACGTGGACGACTGTCTCTTCCCACGAGCCATTGTCTTTTTGCAGGAACTGAATCGCATGAATCAACTGTTCTTTTGCGCCCTCATCCTCGGGTGTGGCGGCGTGGAACAAGTCTTTGATCAGCAATGCGTGCAGGCTGAGCTGACGGGACAAATCCGTCAGCGGGTCGAACGGTGGAAATTGTACGAAATGATCCGAATCCCCGCTTGGTCAACCGCCTCAGCCAGCGCACGTAAACAGGTAATAGCTCTCCTGTCGGATCAGAGCATCGAATGCATTCGCATCCAGTTGGATCTTCGCACCGTATTTCTCACTGCGCAGAAGAGGGATCAAACCGGCTTCGTTACACCGCAGCATGGGGCACGCCCTCCCTTCGTGCGTGGAAAACGTCAGATGTCCATGTCCCGATTATCGACGATCTGATCCGGTATGAACACGCAAGACACATCCTTCCGTAACAGCTCACCGGAACGATATACTAAGCGTATGGATCCCACGTCCCAGCCGGTGCGCTTTTAAGTTCGAATCGAGGAGCAGTGCATATGAGAAAAACGCCCTTTCGACAGATCCATATGGATTTTCACACCTCCCCGCTGATCGAGAGAATCGGGTCCGCATTTGACAAAGAAACGTTTGGGCGCACGCTGGCGGATGCCCATGTCGAATCGGTCAACTTGTTTGCCAAGTGCCACCACGGGTTCTATTACTATCCGAGCACGGTCGGCCGGATGCACCCGCAATTGTCCTTCGATCTGCTCCGCGAGCAGATTGAAAGTTGTCGTGCCGCGGGGGTCCGGACTGCGATTTATACTTGCGTCGGCTGGAGCGAGGACACCGCGCACACCCATCCGGAGTGGCAGGAAGTCGGGATGGACGGGATCCTGGGTCACCGGGTGCCCTTTACGCGCGCCACGACTTCGACCTCCTGGCAAAAGCTGTGTCTCAACAACCAGGCCTACCGCGCCTACATGCGGGACGAGTTCGCGGAGATCGTCACACTGTTTCATCCGGAAACGCTGTGGATCGACATCGTGTTCCAGCAGCAGTGTCTCTGTGAAACCTGTCTGCGTGACATGACCGGCCAGGGGATGGACCCGGCGGCTTCGGCGGACCGGATCCGGCATGACCGGATGGTACAGATCGATTATATGCGGGAAATGTACAGCTATGTGCAGAGCCTGGCGCCGGGCACCGCGGTGTATTTCAACGGCCACCCATACGAGATGGATCTCGAAGACGACCCGATCTTGACCGCGACGAACAAACGCAAATACAACACGTTCATCGACATCGAGTCGCTGCCGTCGGAAATGTGGGGGTATTCCCATTTCCCGATCGCAGTCAATTATGTAAACAAGTACGACCAGGACATCACGATGATGAACGGTAAGTTCCACCTGTCCTGGGGGGATTTTGGCACAATCCGCAACACCAAAGCACTGGAGTACGAGTGTTTCCGCGCCCTGGCGCACGGTGCGGGGTGCTGTGTCGGGGATCAGCTCCACCCGGACGGCCGGATCGATGCGTACGTATACAAGCGGATCGGAGCGGTGTACAGTGCGGTAGCCCGGAAGGAACGATGGTGCCGGGACACGCGCAAAGTGGCGCAGATCGGCGTGTTCACCACCCGTCGTGCGGGCAGAGAGAGTCCGCTGGACCACAACAGGGATCTGCCCGTCGAGGGTACGTGCCGGATGCTGGACGAACTGCACTATACCTACGACATCCTCAATCTGCGGGACGACCTGTCGCGGTACGACTGTCTGATTCTCCCGGACAAGGTCTGGACCGACGCAGCTGCAACCGCTCGGATCGAACAATACCTGTGCGACGGCGGACGGGTGATTGCGACCGGTACTTCCACATTGGACCTGGATGCGGGACGCTTCCAACTGGCAGACCTTGGCGTGGAGTATCGGGGCATGTCGGAGTATACGCCCCGGTACATGCGGCTGGATCCGGTCGTATTTCCCTCGGTTGAGCCCATGGACCATGTGGTGTACGAACCTGGTGTAGATGTGGTTCCACGCCCCGGGGCGATCTGCCTGTCGGATGTGATCCATCCGTTTTTCAATCGCGGAGAGGCCGCGTTTTGTTCCCACCGCCAGACCCCTCCGGACCGATCCGGGCACCCC
>JAAYKS010000398.1 GCA_012522285.1 Clostridiaceae bacterium
ACTCACGCAAGGCTGGAAGATGTCGAGCAGCGCGTACCCCCGGTAGGAGATCGCTTGTTTCATCAGGTCGATCAGCTGTTCCCGTTCTCCGGTGAACCCGCGCGCGACAAACCCGGCTCCGGCCGCGAGTGCGACCAGCAGGGGATTGAAGGGGGTGTTCTGGCTCCCGCCGGGCTGTGCCGGGGTTTTGTGGCCCTGACCGGTCGTCGGGGAAGCCTGCCCTTTGGTCAGTCCGTAGATCTGGTTGTCGTGTACAAAATGCGCCAGATCGATGTTGCGCCGGATCGCGTGCAAGAAGTGGTTGCCCCCTTCTCCATACGAGTCGCCGTCCCCGGTGTCCAGGATCACGGTCAGGGATTCGTTGGCGATCTTGATGGCGGTCGCGGGCGGGAGCGCACGGCCGTGCAGTCCGCAGAACGCGTTGGCGGTGATGAACTGCGGGGTCTTGGCGGCCTGGCCGATCCCGGCGGCGACCAGCACCTCCGAGGGAGATTTGCCCAGTTCGGTGAGCGCTTTTTTGAGGCAGTCGAGGATGGCGAAATTGCCGCACCCGGGACACCAGGCGGTTTCGCGGGACTCAAAATGTTCGTGAATCATTCCGACACCTCCTTTTGGATGCGGTCGGCGATCTGGTCGCCGGACAGTTGGCGTCCGTCATAGCGGAGGACGGATGCGTGGCACGCAAGGCCGGTCTCCTGGCGGATCAGGCGCGCGAGCTGGCCGGTGCTGTTTTGTTCGACGTTGACCACTTTGCGCGCGGAAGTGGCCAGCGCGGTCAGACGGGCAGCCGGGAACGGATACAGGTCGCCCCACACGAGCGCGCCGACCGAGTGGCCCGCGGCGGTGAGGATCGCCACCGCTTCGTGCAGCGGCCCCCAGAGGGAACCCCACCCGAGCAGGAGCATTTCGGTCGGAGCAGGCTCCCCCTCCAGGGTCGGGCCGATCCAGTCGGGTTCTTCCATTTCTGTGGCCAGTCCCTCGGATTTGCGCGCGCGTTTGTCCACCATGGCCCGGCGCATCTCGGCGGACTCGGTGATCAGGCCCTCTTCATCGTGCTCGTCGCTGTCGACGATGACGAGGTGGGGGGATTTGCCGGGGAGCAGACGGGGGGACACCCCGGATTCGGTGATTTCATACCGCAGGTAAGGCCGGTCTTCTGTCGAGCTGGTTTCGGTCTTCTCGAGTGCCTCCGCCATCGCCTCCACCGGCAGCCGGACCGGCAAGACCTCGGGGACCGGCATCGTCGCGGAGGTATCCCCCAGATACTGGTCGCCCAGCAAGATCACCGGCAACTGGTAACGGTCTGCGAGCTCGAAGGCCCGCAGGGTCTGGTGCCAGGTGTCTCGGTGGCTGCGTACCGACAACACCGCGCGCGGGAATTCGCCTTGCGAAGCGGACAATACAAATTGCAGGTCGGCCTGCTCGGTCCTTGTCGGCAGGCCGGTCGCGGGTCCCGGTCGCTGGATGTCGGCGACCACCAGCGGGATTTCCGTGATACCCGCGAGTCCGAGCGCCTCGACCATGAGGGAAAATCCGCCGCCAGAGGTCGCGGTCATTGCCCGCACTCCGGCGTACGAAGCCCCGATCGCCAGGTTGATCGCGGCGATTTCGTCTTCGGCCTGCTCGACGACGACAATACCCGCTTCCAGGCTTTTGGAGGCGAGGTACTCGAGAATCGGGGTCGAGGGAGACATCGGATAAGCAGCATAAAAGCGCAAGCCGGATGCGAGCGCACCCAGTGCCATCGCCTGGCTTCCGGTCAGCAGCATTTGATCGGAAGCATCCCCGGACAGGTGTTCGAACTGGGTCGTCGCCATGTCGTATCCCCGGCGGAAAGCCGTGGTGTTGCCGTCGGCGAGCTCGGGGCGCAGATACGTGCCCAGTATCTCCCGGATCGCCGTCTCGTCGAACGACTCTCCGAACAGTCGCAGCACCGCGCCGGCGGCGACACTGCCGGCGTAACGTGGATTGCCCAGTTCTCGGGCGGTCCCGGCCAGTGCCAACCGGAGGGTGCGGGGGTCGCTTGATTCGACCGATTCGTCGCACAGCAGCACCCCGTCCGGCGACAGCCGGTCCGTATGCAAAGCCGCGGTCGGCGCATCCAGCGCGACGATGCAATCCAGCATATTCGCGTGGGAATACAGCGGCTGGTCGCCGAACCGGATCTGGGTAAAGTTGTGTCCGCCGCGGACGCGCGACATAAAGTCGCGTGTCGTGAACAGGTGACAGCCGGAGCGTTGAAGGAGTTTTTCCAGGATAGACGCCGTCGTTTCGATGCCTTGACCGGCAGCGCCGCCCAAAAGCAGGTTGTAAGCCATGGCCGATTCCTCCCTGTGGTGTCCGGCCGGCGCAAAACCTGGCCAGAAAATGTCCGGACAGCCCCGAGCGGGCTGTCGGAGGGGTATGGGGGTGGTGTCACTTTCCACTATACCATGTACTCCGGGCCGGAACCTTGTCGTACGGAACGCTCAGTGCCGCCCCGCGTTTTTCCACTCGGCATACAGCCCCGCGATGACCTCCTCGATCGGCGCTTTCCGGAGCTCCACATCCCGGACTTCTTCGATCAGGGAAACGCGGCGCAGCAGTTCCTGGACCGGTACCCGGTCGAGGTCGACCTCAAACTCGTATACCCCGCGCCGGGCGGACAACAGCCGGGCTCCCTCGATGGTGGGCGGCTGGCCGTTTTCCATCGTGAGGGAGATGCGCGAGAGGCTGCCCGACACTTGCCGGAGGCCGTTGAAGTCTCCGTCGTAGACGATTTTGCCCTCGGAGATCATCAGCACGCGCTCCGCCATCTCCTCGAGATCGTCCATGTCGTGCGATGTCACGAGGATCGTGACGCCCTTTTCCCGGTTGAGGGTTTTCAAAAAACCGATCATCTGGCGCTTGGCGACCACATCGAGTCCCAGGGTGGGCTCGTCCAGCAGCACGAGCTCCGGGCTGTGCAGCAGCAGCATCGCCAGATCCGCGCGCATCCGCTGTCCGAGAGAGAGCTCGCGTGCGAAGGTGTGCAACAGGCCGGACAGGTCGAGCAGCTCGGTGACCATCGCCAGGTTTTCCCGATACACCGCGTCCGGGATGTCCCACACGACTCGCTTCCATTCAAAGCTCTGCAGTACGGGGTGGTCCCACCACAGCTCGGTGCGGTTACCAAACAGCACTCCCATGCGCCGCATCAGCCGGACCCGGTTCCGACGGGGGGACAGTCCCAGTACGGACAGTTCACCCGCACCTGGCATCAGCATGCCACAGAGCAGTTTCATCGTAGTGCTTTTGCCCGCTCCGTTGGGGCCGGCATAGGCGACAAATTCGCCCGGTGCGACTGTAAACGAAATGTCGTCGAGCGCGGTCAGCACGCTTTTGCGGGGGTGGAGGAGCCCGCGCAGCACGCCCTCCCCGGTCAGCGCGCGCTCCCGGCGTTCAAAGGTTTTGGTGACATGCCGGATCGCGACCGCGTCGGGCATGTCATCCTTTTTCGTGGCACCGGTGCCGGCGTGTCCGCTATCTCCGGTGGCCCACATCCGAGTATCGGGGCGATCCTTCTCGCGCATAATGCATCCATCCTTTCTTCATCAGAACCCCGGTCAACAGGGCGAGTACAGAGGCAAACAAAAAGGGAAACGCCGCGGTCAGTCCGAGCGGCGGCCGGCCGAGCAGCACGAGCGTCGGGAACCAGGCGAGCAGCCCAGCCGGGACGGCCGTGAGCAGCAATGTCTGAGCACCTCGGGAGAGGTCGGACAGTGGAAAGGCCGACAGCCGGACCGCGGTGTTGTAGAT
>JAAYKS010000063.1 GCA_012522285.1 Clostridiaceae bacterium
CCATGTTGCGCCGGCTCCAGGTGGGTCAGACAGTCCGGGACGACGGGCCGCAAAGCCATCTGTCCAAGACGGGCACCCCCCTGTTTGGCGGTTTGTTTTTTGGTATTCCCCTGTTGCTGGCCGGAGTGGCGGCAGCACTGCTGCGGCCGGAGCTGTGGCGAGTCGTGTGGATCTGCGGCCTGATCCTGTTTTCCGGTGCGATCGGATTTGCCGACGACTATATCAAGGTCCGGATCGACAGAGAGGGACTGTCGCCCCGCCGCAAAACCGTCTGGATGCTGCTCGTGGACGCGGTCTTTGTGGCGGTGTATCTTTATGTGCTGCCCGATCCTCCCGTCCTGCTGCTGCCGTTTTCGGAGCGGATCCTTCCGTTGACGGGCTGGTGGAAGCCGCTGTACGGGCTGGCACTGATCGTGTATCTATACTTTTGCGTGAATGCGGTCAACCTCAATGACGGCGTGGATGGACTGTGCCCTTCTGTGACCGTAGTCGCAAGCCTTTCGATCGGGATATGTGCCGCCATGGTAGTGACCCGGGTTCCGGCGGCGGAGTCGGCTGTTGTGGTCATGGCGGCGACAGCCGGAGGATGCCTGGGCTTTTTGCCTTACAACCGGCACAAGGCGAAAGTGTTCATGGGGGACACCGGATCCTTTCTCCTCGGCGCGTCCGTGACCGGTGCGGCTCTGATCGCGGGGATGCCCTGGCTGCTGCTGGCGGCCGGCTTCGTCTATATTGCGGAGGCGATGTCCGTCGTTCTGCAGGTCGCCTACTTCAAGAGAACCGGAGGCAAACGGATTTTCCGCATGTCTCCGATCCATCACCATTATGAGTTGGGTGGATGGAGCGAAAACAAGATTGTGGTGGTCTTTACCGCGGTCACCTGTGTCGGCGGCCTGCTGGCCGTTTTGTCTGTATTGTGATGGCAGGGGAGGGATCCGAACGATGAATGGGAACAATCGCAGCCAGGTGCGGACGGCACCGCCCCCGATGGATACCCGCACCCATACGGGGCGCCGGCCGCGCATGAACATCGGCATTTTGATGCTGATCGTCATACTGATCTGCTACGGATTGCTGATCCTGTTCTCCGCCAGCATGACCGAAGGATATGTCAGCGAGCAGAATTCCACCTACTATGTCGCAAAACAAGCGGTCATTACGATGGCCGGTGTCGTGGTGATGGTGGTCTTATCTATGCTGCCTGTCCGGCTGTTCGACCGTCCCTGGCTGGTTGTGGGCGTCTATTTGTTCATAACGATGTTACTGGCATTGCTGCACCTGCCTCTCCCGGCGATCACCCAGACGATCAACGGCGCGACCCGCTGGCTCAAGCTCCCCGGGATCCCGGCGTTTCAACCCTCCGAACTTGCCAAGATCGGCATGGTCTTCTGTTTTGCGGGATACACCTCCTGGATGCGTCGTGCGGAAGAACAATCGGCTGCCGCGCGCAAGCGGCCGCACCGTAACGGGTTTTGGCGGGCGGGCCTGGTGAAATTCTGCATCCCCGCCTGTGCGATCCTCCTGTGGATCCTGCTCATCCTGACCCAGCCGCATCTTTCCGGCGCAATCATACTGGCCTGTCTGGCGGGTTGCTGTTTTCTGGCGGCCGGGTTCTCCCCGCGTGTGTGGGCGGCCGGGCTGATCATCATCGTGATGGTCCTGGTGGTCATCTCCCTGCTCGTCGCGGTTTTTGTGCTTCCCTTGCTGCCGGACTCCTATATGGATCAGTTCAGTTACTGGTCCCGCCGGATCGACATTTTCACGGATTCCGAAGGCGCGACCGACGACGACCGCCATCAGAGCGACCAGGCGAGGATCGCCATCGGGTCGGGTGGCCTGACTGGGGTCGGATTGGGACAGGGGAGGCAGAAGTACAACTATCTCCCGGAGGAATTCAACGATTATGTGTTTGCCATTCTCGCCGAAGAACTGGGCTGGGTGGGTTCGATCAGCGTGATCCTGTTGTTTTTGATGCTGATGGTGGCGGGGACCGCCACGGCCATGCGAACGGCGGGTCCATATGCCACGATTCTGGTGTTCGGCTACACCAGTCTGTTGTGTCTACAGGCGTTCTTGAACATCGGGGTCGCGACCGGGGTGCTTCCACCGACTGGGATCTCGCTTCCCCTGTTCAGTTACGGCGGCACGTCGAATCTGTTTTTCCTGATCGGAGCGGGCCTGCTGCTGGGCGCGTCCCGCAACCAGCGCACGAGAAACAGGGAAGGAAGAGCGGCCTATGCCTGACGCGAACCGACCGGTCCTGCTGATCGCGGGGGGAGGAACCGGCGGACACATCCAACCTGCGCTGGCGATCGCCGAAGCGTTTGCCGCGGTTCATCCGGAAACGGACATCCGGTTTTGCGGGACCTCGTCCGGGATGGAGTCCACCTTGGTGCCGGCCGCGGGATATCCGTTCCATGTCATCCGGGCCCGGGGATTTGCCGGTCGCCCTTCGATGGACTGGATCCGGGCGGCATTGGATCTGAGAGCCGGGCGAAAGGCCTGTTCCGCACTGATTCGCAAGGTCCGCCCTTTCGCGGTAGTCGGAACCGGCGGGTACGTTTGCGGACCGTTGGTCGCAGCCGCACGGCGCGCGCGGGTTCCGGTTCTGCTGCATGAACAAAACGCGTTTCCCGGCAAGGCCAACCGCTATCTGTCGCGGGGAGCCCATACGGTCTGTATCAGCTATGAAGGCACCGAACGCTATTTTCCCAAAGCCCGAAATATACGTCTGACCGGAAACCCGGTCCGAAGCGTTTTTTTTCATACGGACCGGGGAGCGTCCCGGACCGCGCTGGCGATCCGGCCGGAGGAGAAGATGGTGCTGGTTCTGGGCGGCAGCCAGGGAGCCGCGTCCATCAATGGAGCGATCCTCGACTGGGCCGCACAAGGCTTGCCGGCGGGGGTGAAGGTCGTCCTGATGACCGGCAAACGGAATGTGGAAGCGGCGTTGGCCCGGGGAGCCGGACTCCCCGGACTGGACATCCGCGACTATCTGCAGGATGTGCATCTCTACATGGCGGCGGCTGATTTGCTGGTATGCCGTGCCGGGGCGCTCACCTGCGCCGAAATCGCCGCGCTCGGGCGGCCCTCGGTCCTGGTGCCTTACCCCTACGCGGCCGGTGACCACCAGACGCACAATGCGCTGGCGTTTGAAAAGCGCGGCGCTGCGGTCCATGTGCCGGACGCGCAATTTACGGCGGATCATGCCGCCCGGGTACTGGGAACCTTGCTGAAGGACCCCGACAAGCTTGCGCACATGGGAGAGGCGGCCCGATCGCTTGCCATGCCGCGGGCGGCAGCCGACATCGCTGCATCCCTCGCCGCCATTCTCACGGAGTCCGGATATGTCACAGGCTAAGGGGGGGCGGCATAGCCGGATTGCTCCGGCTGTCATGGTGGCCATTCTGCTCTCCATCGCCGCGATTGTGGCGATCTTTCCACAGTTCCGTTGTCAGACCATCGATGTGGAGGGGTTGCGCATCCTGCAGCGGGACGATGTGATCGCCGCCACAGGACTCGGCGTCGGCCGCCATCTGCTGGCTGGATTGGGTCCCGATCCCGTCCGCCTTTTTTCGCTCCGATACGGCGGCGCGGAGGACGCGGTCGCCACACTGTCGCCTTATGTGAAATCTGTACGGGCAAGGCTGTCGTTCCCGTCCAGGATTGTCGTCCTGGTCGAGGAGCGGATTGAGGTTGCCTATCTGTCCATTCCCGACGGGTGCGTGGTCATTGACGCACAAGGGGTCGCGGTCGAAATTCTTCACACGGGTGTTCCACAGGGGATTCCGGTCATCGAGGGGATCACGGTCACCTCGGTGGTTCTGGGACAGACACTGCAGGTGGCAGACGAGGCGGCGGTGCATAGCGCGGTCGTGATCATGGATGCTATAATCAAGTCCGACAGCGAAAATTCCCGTTTCAATTTGTTCCGCACGGTCGCCGGCTTGCGTGCGATCAGCGCGGATACCATCTACATGACCGTGGTGTTGCCTGCCACGGGAGAGACGCTGGTCGTGCGGCTCGGTTCGCTGTCAAAGATCACCGAGACCGTCGAGTGGCTTCGCAATGCCATCCATAACGGCCATTGCGACCATCTCGGCAAAGGAGTGCTGGACCTGTCCAGCAGTCAAAAGGTGTTCCGTCCCGATGCGTAGGAGCGATGGGGCGGGCACCGGATCGACGGGAGGAAAGTCGCATTGATACCGCTGCTTGGTTTGCTGGCCGGACTCTTGCTGGGCCTTTTTCTGGATTTTGACATACCACAGCAATACTCAACTTATGTAGCGCTCGGAATCCTGGCGGTCCTTGACTCCATCATCGGTGCGCTCCGCGCAAATTTGCAAGGAACCTTCAACGTCGTATTGTTTGCCACCGGGCTGCTGGGCAACACGCTGGTTGCGATTTTACTGGCCGCACTGGGTGATCAATTGGACATCCAGCTCGATTTGGCCGCGGTCTTCGCGTTCGGCAACCGGATCTTTGTCAATGTCTCTTTGATCCGGCGATTTCTGGTGGAACGCGCGGAGAACGCGAGAAAAAAGAGGGACGCCGAAACGCTGTAGCGGCGGACGCGGTTTCATGTTTTTACCTCCGATCCCGATATGCTGCAACAACATGCGGCACTGTCTCCATACGCCACTCGAATGCGCCGAATGTCCATATCTTGTAATCCAATCGCAAAAAAACACTAAATATTGTTGTGCCACTGTTACACGTGGTGTAGAATGATTCCAAGGTTTCCGGCGGCAGGGATCTCCCGTATTGTCCGGTCGCCGGCTGTAACAGAACAAGGAATCGGATGCCGGATGCGGCATCTTGCATTGAATCGGTGTGAAGGGGGCTTCTCACGTGATCGATTATCATATGAGCTTCGGAATGGAAAATGACGGGTTCGCCACCATCAAAGTCATCGGCATCGGCGGCGGCGGATGCAATGCGGTCGACCGCATGATTGAAAGCTCGGTCCAGGGGATCGAGTTTATTTCGATCAATACGGACAATCAGGCACTGCAACGGACCAAATCGACCAACCGGATCCAGATCGGGGAGAAAATCACCCGGGGTCTGGGTGCCGGCGCCAGTCCGGAAATCGGTGAAAAAGCCGCCGACGAATCCCGCGAAGAAGTCGCGTCGCTCATCCGGGGCACCGACATGCTGTTCATCACCGCGGGGATGGGTGGCGGCACGGGCACAGGCGGAGCGCCTGTCGTATCACAGATCGCCAAGGAACTGGGCATTCTGACCGTCGGGGTCGTGACCCGTCCGTTCCGTTTTGAAGGGGCCCGGCGAATGCAGAACGCGGAAAAAGGCATCCGAGAAATGGAAAAATACGTCGACGCGCTGATCGTCGTTCCCAACGATAAACTGCTGGAAGTTGCCGGGGAGGACACGACGCTGGACGAGGCTTTCCTGATGGCGGATCAAGTCCTGAAATACGGTGTACAGGGAATTTCCGACTTGGTTGCCATCCCCGGCCTGATCAACCTGGACCTGGCCGACGTCCGCCGCATCATGACCAGCGCGGGGGTCTGCCACATGGGAATCGGACGTGCGTCCGGCGAAGGCCGGGCTGCGGCCGCCATCACCCAGGCGATCAGCAGCCCGCTTCTTGACACGACCATCGACGGCGCGCGCGGCGTGATTATCAACTTCACCGGCGGCCGCGACCTCCGTATCCGCGAAGTCGACGAAGCGGCCTCCATCGTCCGCGACGCCGCCTCTCCCGACGCCGACATCATCTTTGGTGCCGTCATCGATCCCGAGTTGACCGATGAAGTCATGATCACGGTGATCGCAAGCCGTTTTGACGAAGACGACCGATCGGATCGGGATGTCGTCAGAAAACCCGGCTCCATCTGGGCCAATCCGGCCAAGACGGCGCAGGAGCCTGCCCGCGCGGCCGCCCCGGCTTCCTCCACCCCGGCGGCGGATGCCGGAATCGACGCCGTTCCCGGCTTTTTGAATCCTGGGGCGGGTCAGGGCAAGGGTGCCGCACAGGCGCAGCCCGTCTCCCGGGATCCCGGTTTTCTCAATCTCTCGGGCGGCGCACATGCCCGCCCTGATCAGGCGGGCATGCGTCCCGCCGCCGGCACCCGTCCGGCAACCCCTCCGCCCGCGCCGTCGGCACAACCGGAAAACGAAGTGTCACGGGGGCGTCGGTCCAACGGCAAGGGGTTGCCCTGGTTTTTACAGGATCACGAGGAGGACAAGGACCGGTCCAACCGCTGATCCGGCAAAGGATACGAGATGCGTTGTCCGTTTTGCGGCCATGACGAAGACCGTGTGATTGATTCGCGCCCTTCCGAAGAGGGTGCGGCCATTCGCAGACGCCGGGAATGCATCGCCTGCGGCAACCGCTTCACCACCTATGAGAAGGTGGAGACGTTGCCTCTCCTAGTCGTCAAAAAAGACGGCGCACGCCAATCCTTTGATCGGGCCAAATTGTTCTCCGGCATCATGAAAGCGTGTGAAAAGAGGCCGGTCACCACCGAGCAGATCGAAAAACTGGTGGACTCGATTGAGTCATCCGCGCAAAATTCTCTCAAAAGGGAGCTGTCCTCCCGCGAAATCGGTGAAATGGTGATGAACGGACTTAAGCAGATCGACGAGGTCGCCTATGTCCGTTTTGCTTCGGTGTATCGCCAGTTCCGCGATGTCAACTCCTTCATGAAAGAGTTGAACGATATCATGCTCGGGAAAAAGGCAGAGAACAGAGAGAGTGATGAGAAACCCTGACAAGACGGCCGGGAAGTACGACCGGTCCCTGTTGGCCGACCGCACATATGCAGCGCTGCTCTCCTTGTACGGAGAAGCGGCTTGCACCCTGGATGGGAAAGAAGACCCCTGGCGGCTGATGGTAGGCGCGATTCTGGCGGCACAGTGTACGGATGCCCGTGTCAACCAGATCACGCCTGCGCTTTTTGCGACCTATCCGGACATCGGCTCGTTTGCGTCGGCGGAGACGACTGACATCGAGCCGATGGTCCGTTCGTGTGGGCTGTTCCGCATGAAAGCCCGCTCCATTCGCGACAGTGCACGCATGCTGATCGACCAATTCGACGGCGATATGCCCCGCACGATGGAGGATTTGCTGTCTCTGCCCGGGATCGGGCGCAAGATCGCCAATCTCGTGCTGGGAGACGGCTTTGGGATTCCCGGGGTCGTCGTCGACACCCATTGCGGACGTGTAGCCCGACGCATTGGGCTGACGGATGCGAAAGACCCGGCCGGTGTGGAGCGCGATCTGATGGCAGCGTTTCCGCGCGATCGCTGGATTGCGCTGGGGCATTTGTTTGTGGCGCACGGGCGCCATTTGTGCGTCGCGCGCACCCCCCTGTGTGCACAGTGTCCCCTGTCGACGTTTTGCCGCCATGCGTCCAACGGTGCCACATGACCCGCCTGGTTCAGAACGACCCCTCCCGTGGCGAAGACATACTCCGCCAGCCGGTTGCTTCGCTGTCGGGCGTCGGAGCGCGAAGGGTCCAGCAGTTTGAGCGGCTGGGGCTTTCTACGATCCATGACCTGGTTTCCTTTTTCCCTCGCGCCTACGAAGACTGGACCTCGCCGCTGACGGTCCGCGATCTGGCGCACGGAGAGGATCAGGCATTTGTCGCGGAGGTCGCCCGTAAACCATCTCTGATGCGGAAAGGCCGGTTTTCGATGGTGCGGACGGTGTTGCGGGACGAAACCGGCGCCATCGCGGCGGTCTGGTTCAACCAGCCCTATCTGGCTCCGCGGCTCGCCAAAGGGGAGCGCTATTTGTTTCGCGGACGCATCCAGCGGACCGCCACCCGATTTGAAGTGCAAAACCCCGGTTTTGAGCCATACACTCCGGACAGCGAAGCCGGTGTGCTTCCGGTCTATCCGCTGACCCGCGGACTGACACAGGGGGTTGTCCGCAGTACGGTCGCAGCTGCATTGGGTCGCATAGAAGGGAAACTGCCCGAGCCGTTGCCCCATTGGGTCCGGCGCGAGCACAAGCTGTGCGATGTGGATTTTGCCTACCGCATGATCCACCAACCGTCCAGCGTGGAACTGTATGAGGTCGCCCGCCGACGTCTGGCTTTGGAGGAGATGTTTGTGGTCCAGGCCGGGCTGCGTATGATCAAAGGCCGTTTGCGCGGGCTGAGCCGGGGCATCCCGATGCCGGCTGACCCGGGCGTGGACCGCTCATTGCAGGCGATGGCCGAAGCGCTGCCCTTCCGGTTGACGGGAGCGCAGCGGCGCGCGGTCGCGGAAGTCCGCTCGGACATGGCTCACCCCTACCCGATGAACCGCATGCTGCAGGGGGATGTGGGGTCGGGCAAAACGGTTGTGGCGGCCATGGCCTTGTACCATGCGGTGCTGAACGGTTGTCAAGGTGCCTTGATGGCACCCACCTCGATATTGGCGGAACAGCACGCGGCCACACTGCAGACCTTCTTTTCAGGTCACAATGGATTGCCGGCCCTGCAGATCGCCCTGTTGACCGGCTCTACCCGTGCCGCGCAACGGCGGCACATTCTCGCAGGCATCGCAGACGGCGGGATCCAGATCCTGGTCGGCACCCATGCCTTGATCGAAGAGACGGTCCGGTTTGCCCGGCTCGGACTCGCGGTCACGGACGAGCAGCACCGGTTCGGCGTGCGGCAGCGCACCACTCTGACGTTGGGCGCGCACAGCGATCCGGCTCCGGAACCCGAGCAGCAAGAGCAATCCATGCTGCCGGACCCTTCTGCGGTCGAGGCGGAACCGCCCGCGCTCCCCCATGTGCTGGTGATGTCCGCCACACCGATTCCCCGTTCCCTGGGGCTGATGCTGTATGGGGACCTCGACCTTTCGATCCTGGATGAACGCCCGGAGGGCAGGACCCCGGTCGAGACCTATGCCGCGACCTCGGCCGACAGGGATCGGATTTACCGGATCCTCCGGAAACAGGTGGAAGAAGGCCGACAGGCCTATGTCGTCTGTCCAATGATCGAAGAAAGCGAAGAAGCCGGGGAGAATCGGCTCGAATCCGCGGTCGAGACCCATGCGCGGCTGGCCCGGGACGTGTTTCCGGATCTTTCGGTCGCTTTGCTGCACGGCGGGATGAAAGCGGCGGAAAAGACGGCCGTCATGGAGTCGTTTCGCGAGGGCGGAGTGGGCATATTGGTAACCACGACGGTGATCGAGGTGGGTGTGGACAACCCCAACGCGTCCGTTATGGTCATTGAAAACGCGGAGCGGTTCGGGCTGGCCCAGTTGCATCAGCTCCGAGGACGCATCGGACGCGGTCCCTATCGATCTGTCTGCATCCTCGTGTCGGACGTGGAGGACGGCGTCGCGAAAGAGCGCATTCGCACCCTGTGCCGCGAAACAGACGGGTTCCGGATCGCCGAAAAAGACCTGGAACTCCGCGGGCCCGGTGATTTTTTCGGGACCCGGCAGCATGGGATCCCGGACTTTCGCATCGCGAATCTATATGAAGACGCAGCGCTGCTCCGGGAAGTCTCCGGCTGCCTGGACCGCCTGATGGAGGCGGATCCCTGCCTGGTTTCTCCGGAGAACCGCGCCTTGATTCCGGCCATTCGTACCCATTTCGGGGAATCTTTCCCCTCGATCGGACTGTGAGGAAACATCATGCCAAGAGTGATCGCAGGCACTGCCAGAGGTACCCGATTAGAAGCGCCGGAAGGGCAATTGACCCGGCCGACCTCCGATCGTGTCAAAGAAGCGCTTTTCAGCATTTTATCGCTTCAGATCCCGGGGGCACGGTTTCTGGATCTGTTCGCCGGGTCCGGGCAGATCGGGATCGAAGCGGCCAGCCGGGGAGCCCAAACGGTGATCCTGGCGGAAGAGAACCGAGCCAGTCTCGGATGCTTACGTAAAAACATCGAGAAGACACGGCTGGAAGGGCTGCGGGTGATGGCAGGCGACGTATACGCCTCTCTGTCCGCACTCGACAGAAACGGGGAGGCGCCTTTCAACCTGGTGTATCTGGATCCTCCCTACCGGATGGCGGGCCAGGCTATCGAAAAGGTCGCGCGGCTTGTCACGCCCCGGCTGCTTGCGCCGGGCGCGTTCGTGGTACTGGAACACGCGGCGGCAGAACCCGCCCCGGCTTTTGTAACAGACATGCAACTCGTGCGGAATTGTAAGTACGGCATCGCGATGCTATCCTTTTATAAGGAAAACCATGACGATAGGGGATCTTCTATTTGAGGACTTTCATATATCCAGGGTCGTTTGATCCATTTACGAAAGGGCATGCGGACATCGCCCGCAGAGCCGCTTTGCTGTGCGACAGGCTGATTGTCGCTGTGATGACCAATAAAAGCAAAAGCCCGGCATTTTCCACGGAAGACCGGGTGTGGATGGCAACGGAGTGTCTGAAAAACGTCCCCGGCGTCTCGGTCTCGGCTTTTGGCGGACTGCTGGTGAATTTCTACAAGGAGAATGGTGCGACGGCCGTCGTGCGGGGGCTGCGCTCCGAATCGGATTTCCGTTTCGAAGCGGAACTGGCCGCCGCGAACAAACTGCTGTATCCTTCCTTTGAAATGCTGCTCCTGCCGTGCCGGAGCGACCTGACATTTACCAGTTCGAGCATCGTGCGCGAAGTGGCCACCTACGGAGGCGACATTACCAACATGGTGCCGGATGAAATCCGGTCGTTCGTCGCAGAACACCTCAGACGTACCGTAGAGGGGGAGGAGAATCATGCGTGACAATACCGGGCCGGAACGGGCGGAAACCGTCGATTCCGACCTGTTTGAACTACTGGATAAATTGGAATCGGGTGTACACCATGCCCGGTCGTTGCCGTTTTCCGACTCTTGTCTGGTGGACAGGGAAGAGATGCTGGTGTTGATTTCCCTGATCCGGGAAAGCCTCCCTGCGGAAATCCAGCAGGCGAAATGGTTGTTGAGCCAGAACCGCCAACTGGTGGCGGAGGCCCGCAAAGAGGCGGAGAACATCGTCCGGGAAGCGGAAACGCGGATGACCGCGATGATCGACGAGCACGAGATCACCCTGCAGGCGCGGCAGGCCGCCGCCCATACCATCGAGACCGCCAATCAGTCCGCGCGGCAAATCCGCAACGGGGCGCTGGACTACGCAAAAAAACTCCTGTCCGGGGTCGAGGACAGCCTGACGGGAGTCTTGGTCACCATTCAGAAAAACAAAAAAGAGCTGAACTAAAACCACCATTTTTAGAGAATACAAGTAAGCCGGCGTCCCTCCGCAAGGGGGGTGAATATGGTCTCGTTCCACCGTGTGAGAGCGGCCGGAAACCAGTCCGTCCATTCTCTCGCGCGCGGATACTGACAACACACGAACAGCAGGACGGACAACCCGAAACAGGCGTCCAGGCAACGGCGGTCCGTCGTGCCGCGGACGCTTTCCCATCCTTCCAGTAACCTGTGCTGTTCCGCGCGGTCCGCAGTCGCTCCCATCAGCCCGCCGAGGTCCATACAGGAAGGGGCACTCCCGCTGAGCGACCAGTCGATCAAGCCGACCTTGTCTCCGGTCCAGACGAGATTGCCAAATCCCGGGTCTGCGTGTGACAAGTGCCTTCCTTCGCTCCTTTCCTGTTCCTCCATCACCCGCGCAATCTGCTCCAGCGCGGCCACCATGCTCGCGACCGTTTCCGCGGGCAGGATGCCCGTTGCACGTTGTGCGCGCTCTATGAGCCGTTCGGCCAGTGCGCGGTCGTATGACAAGCGCGGAACCGCATTCCATTCGGGATGGGATTCCGCTGCCGTCCGGAGGGTGGCCAGTGTCCTGCCGGCCTCAAACAACATCGGAGCGGTGCGTTCTGCCGAGTCGAACGGCACGCCGTCCAGCCAGATGAGCAGACTCGCGAGGGAACCGTCCCGCAGCCGGACAACCTTTCTGCCCGTCCGGGACGGAACCGGTTCAGGTACGACAAGATCCGTCTCCCTGCGGAGGATGTCCAGCAGATCGAGCTCTCCCTCCAGCAACGCTTCTGGATCGCCTCCCAATACGGACAGGTCGAACCCGGCGACTGGCTGTTTGATACGCAGGCAGTAGGCTTGGCCGCCGCATGCAACGCGGTATGTCCGATTCTCGTTGTGGCGCAACAGTGTGAGGGTAGCCGTCGCGGCTTCGGGCAGTTCATACAGGGCGAGTGCGTCAGGTGCGAGATCGATCATGTTCATCCTTTCCTTTCCGGTTTTCATGCGGGACAGGAAAAAGGCAGACAACCGGTGGGCTGTCTGCCTTGCTCTCCAAGAAACAGTACCTGACAGCCGCAGAGCGGTCAGACTTTCTCTATCCAGCCTTCCGGACCGGGCAAACGGCCGTACTGGATACCGGTCAACGTGTCATACATGCGCTGACTGACCGGGCCGATCTGTCCTCCGTTAAAGGTCATCACCGTGTCCTGGTATTTGAGTGACCCGACCGGAGAGATGACGGCAGCGGTCCCGCAACCAAACATTTCGCTCACGCGGCCTTCCGTGTACAGCGCTCCGAGCTCATCGATGGAGAGGAGGCGCTCCTCGACCTCCATGCCGAAATCGGCCGCGGTCTCCAGCACTGATTGCCGGGTGATGCCCGGGAGGATGCTTCCGTTGAGCATCGGCGTAACCAGCTTGCCGTCGATGACGAAACAGACGTTCATCGCGCCGACTTCCTCGATATATTTGCGATGGATGCCATCCAGCCAAAGCACCTGCACAAAGCCGGATTTGTACGCGTTGGCCTGAGAGAGCAGACTTGCGGCATAGTTGCCGGAACACTTGGTGAATCCCGTGCCGCCCTTGACCGCCCGGACGTACTCATCCTCGACATAGACATCGATCGGGTTGAGCCCCTGCGGGTAATACGGCCCCGAGGGCGACAAAATGACGAGAAAGTGATAGGTGTTGGACGGGCGCACACCCAGGAAGGGGTCGGCTGCAAACACGAACGGGCGGATGTACAGCGAAGTGTCCGGAGCGGAAGGCACCCAGTCCGCCTCCAGGCGGACCAGCTGCTTGACCGCTTCCACACACAGCTCTTCGTCGAGCGGGGGAATCGCCATACGCTCGTCCGAGAGGTTCATCCGCTCGAAATTCATATGGGGACGGAACAGGTTGATCGTATCATCCGCACAGCGATACGCCTTGAGCCCCTCGAAGACGGACTGTCCGTAATGAAATACCATCGTGGAGGGATCCATCTGCAACGGCGCATAAGGGACGATGCGCGGATTGATCCACCCCTGTCCTTTTACGTAATCCATCATGAACATGTGGTCTGTAAAAAGTTGTCCGAAAGCAAGCTTGGATTCGTCTGCGGGTTTTTGTTTCGGCGCCAGTGTCCGGATGACCGGAATGCTGTGACTCATGTTGTTCTCTCCCATCTGACCGGCAGCGGGCGCATGCCGTCTCTGCCTTATTGGTAAAGCATTATACACCCGCAAAGGCTTTCCCGTCACACCTGCCCGTGAAAGCGGAGGGTGGCAAAAAGGAGAGGAAACACGCACAAATGTTCTTTTCCGGAGGAGGGGACGGTGGTATAATTCTCTTCATGGATATGCCGTTCAAACTTACATCGGACATGACCCCCAGGGGGGACCAACCGGAAGCGATCGACACCCTGGTGAAGGGTATCGAACAGGGGATGCGTACGCAGACCCTGATGGGTGTCACCGGCTCGGGCAAGACGTTTACGATGGCACAGATCATCCAGCGTCTGCAGCGACCGGCTTTGGTGGTCGCGCACAACAAGACGCTGGCGGGCCAGCTGTGTGCCGAGTTCAAGGCTTTTTTCCCGGAGAATGCGGTCGAGTACTTTGTCAGCTATTACGACTATTATCAGCCGGAGGCATACATCCCGTCGACCGACACCTATATCGACAAGGATTCGGCGATCAACGAAGAGATCGACCGGATGCGGCATTCGGCCACATCCGCTCTTCTGGAGCGGCGGGATGTCATCGTCGTCGCCAGTGTCTCCTGCATCTACGGACTCGGCAACCCGGAGGATTACCGGGAACTGATGGTTTCGCTGCGGCCGGGTATGCAAAAAGACCGGGACGAGGTCATCCGTGCGTTGATCGACATTCAGTACAACCGCAACGACTTTGAACTCAAGCGGGGGAGTTTCCGCGTCCGCGGAGATACGTTGGACATCTATCCGGCCTCCTCCGAGGATACGTTGACACGGTTGGTTTTTTTCGGAGACGAGATCGAAAAAGTGCTGGAGCTGGACCGCCTGACCGGCAAAACCATCGGTTCCCGCAGCTATACCGCGATCTTTCCCGCCTCTCATTATGCGACCACCGAGGACAAGGTCCGTCAGGCACTGGTTACGATCGAAGAGGAGCTGGACGAACGGCTCAAGGTTCTCCAGGATGCCGGCAAACCGCTGGAAGCCTACCGTCTCGAGCAGCGCACGCGCTACGATCTCGAGATGCTCCGAGAAACTGGTTTCTGCAAGGGCATCGAGAACTATTCGAGGCATCTGACGGGAAGGACACCGGGCACCCCTCCTTATACACTGCTGGATTTCTTTCCAAAGGATTATCTCCTGTTTCTCGACGAGTCCCATGTGACCGTTCCGCAGATCGGCGCCATGTACAACGGCGACCGGGCGCGAAAAGAGACGTTGGTGGAGTATGGATTCCGCCTGCCGTCGGCGTTTGACAACCGCCCGCTGCGGTTCGAAGAGTTCGAACAGCGCATGGGACAGACTGTGTTTGTGAGCGCGACACCATCGCGCTATGAAGCGGCACACGCGGAGCAGATTGCGGAGCAGATCATCCGACCGACAGGTCTGGTCGATCCGGCACTGCACATCCGCCCGGTGGACGGACAGATCGAGGATCTGATGGAAGAGATCCGCCTGACCGTGGCGCGGGGAGAGCGTGCGCTGGTACTGACCTTAACGAAAAAAATGGCGGAGGACCTGACCGCGTTTTTCCAGGAGGAAAAGCTGCGCGTCAAATACCTCCATTCGGACGTCGAGATCCTCAAACGCATGGAGATTCTCCGGGATCTGCGGAACGGCGCGTTCGACGTACTGGTCGGAATCAACCTGTTGCGCGAGGGACTGGATCTACCGGAAGTCTCGCTGATCGCGATTCTGGACGCGGACCGGGAGGGCTTCCTCCGCTCGGCGACCTCCCTGATCCAGATCATCGGCCGCGCGGCCCGCAACGTCAACGGACGGGTTGTGATGTACGCGGACGAAGTCACTCCTTCGATGCTGAGCGCGGTCTCCGAAACCAATCGTCGCCGTACCATCCAGGAGGCGTACAACCTGGAGCACGGGATCACGCCGGTCAGTGTACACAAGGAAATACGGGATGTGCTGGAAACCCTGGAAGCCGTCGCTGAGGAAGCGGGCGTCGACCTCAAGGTGAAAGTGGCAGAAGATGCCGCGGAATACCGATTCGACGCGATGAGCCGCACGGAACTCGAGAAATTGTTACCGCGCATCGAACGCGAGATGCGGGAAGCCTCCAAACAACTGGCATTTGAAGAGGCGGCCCGGCTCCGGGATCTGGCCATTGCGATCCGAGGGAAACTGTCGGAGTAAGTTAAACAGATCGACGCGGTTTACACATGTCCTTCGCTGGATGTGTCAGGGGTGGATCGACCCGTTCGAATGGTATAATTTTCTCAACCATCCATCACCAAGCATCGAAGACGGAGGGGATTCGTATGAACGCCCGTGACCGATACAATCTATGGACGACCCAACCTCGTTTCGACGCGGCCACCCGGGAAGAACTGCTCCGGATCGCAGAGGATCCGGCGGAGATCGAAGACCGTTTCTATCGCTCGCTCGAGTTCGGGACGGCCGGGCTGCGCGGGGTGATCGGTGCCGGCACCAACCGGATGAACGTTTATACTGTCGCGATGGCCGCGGCAGGGTTTGCGCGCGACATCGCCTCCAAGGGACAGGCCGCCATGGACGCAGGTGTCGTCATCTCTTTTGATTCCCGGCGGATGTCGCCCGAGTTTGCCCGCGTCGTGGCCTGCGTGTTTGCGGCGCACGGCGTGTTGGCCCGGTTGTCGGATACCTTGCGGCCGGTTCCGGTGCTGTCATTTGCAATCCGTCACTACCGGGCGACCGGGGGCGTCATGATCACCGCCAGCCACAATCCGGCAGCCTATAACGGATTCAAGGCGTATGGATCGGATGGGGGACAGTGCCCTCCGGAAACCGCGGACCAAATTGCAGCCCGGATGGACGAAATCGAAGATCCAACCACCATAGAAATGGGTTCTTACAACGAGCACCTGACGTCAGGACGACTGGTCGTCATAGGAGAAGAGCTGGATGATGCCTATATGGAGATGTTATCCCATCTGGCGCTCCATAGAGATGCGGTCGCCCGGCATGCGGACATGAAGATCGTCTACACCCCGCTCCACGGTTCCGGCAATGTTCCGGTCCGCCGGATTCTGGCCGAGTCCGGATTCCGGCAGGTCCTCGTGGTTCCGGAACAGGAGCTCCCGGATCCGGAATTCCCGACGGTCAAGGCACCCAATCCGGAAGAACGCGCGGCGCTGGCGCGGGCGATTTCCCTGGCGGAGAGAGAACAGGCGGATCTGGTGATCGCCACCGATCCGGACGCCGATCGCATGGGTCTGGCTTTGCGCGGGGCGGACGGGGAGTACACCGTTCTCACCGGCAATCAGATTGGTCTCCTGCTGATGGATTACATCCTGTCCTCCAAGCAGGCCGCGGGCACATTGCCCGGCCGTTCGTTTTGCGTCACCACGATTGTTTCCACGAAACTTGCAAAGCGTGTGGCTTCGCATTATGGCGTGACACTGATGGAGTGTCTGACCGGCTTCAAGTACATCGGCGAACTGATCAAAGAGCACGACGAAAACGGAAACATGCACTTCCAGTTCGGCTTTGAAGAAAGCTTTGGTTTCCTGTCCGGGACGGACGTCAGGGACAAAGACGCGGTGGTCGCCGCGATGCTGGCGGCCGAAATGGCGGCAGTCGCGCGCGACCGGGGGATGACCCTGTACGATTGGCTGCAGGACCTGTTCCACCGGTTCGGTCATGCCGCGGAGAAGACCCTCTCGATTTCGCTGGACTCCCGCGAAGGGCTCGACCGCATCCGGAAAGGGATGGAGCGGCTGAGATCTTCCAAGTCGGATCGGACCGCCGGATTGCACGTCTTGCGTGTCAAAGATTATCTGCAGTCGGTGGAGACGGACTTTACGGATGCCGGGGAGCGCCCGCTGGACCTCCCGCGCTCGGATGTGCTTTTGTACGAGCTGGACGACCTTGACTGGTTCTGCGTTCGCCCGTCCGGCACCGAGCCCAAAATCAAGATCTACGCCGGTGCTTACGACGCGGATGCCGCCGCCTGTGCGGCACGGTTGTCGTCGATGGTCGACGCACTCCGGGATCACATGGAGGAGATGCTGCGACCATGAGCTCATTTGTACACCTGCATCTACATACCGAGTACAGCCTGCTGGACGGTGCGATCCGGATCGAGGAGCTGCCCGCCCGGCTCAAGGAGCTCGGGATGGACGCCTGTGCCGTTACCGACCACGGAAGTATGTTCGGCGTGATTGATTTTTTCCGGACTTGTGGACGGGAAGGGATCAAACCGATCATCGGCTGCGAGGTGTATGTGGCACCCCGGTCCCATCTGGACAAGCAAGCGGGAACCGACAAGGAGCCCGCCCATCTCGTCCTGCTGGCGGAAAACAACGAAGGGTTCCAGAACCTGATCCAACTGGTGTCGACGGGGTATGTCGATGGATTTTACTACCGACCCCGTGTGGACCACGAGCTGCTCCG
>JAAYKS010000399.1 GCA_012522285.1 Clostridiaceae bacterium
CAGGGAAAGGCAGGCATATGGGAGGACTTGATTTGCTATCTGTGACAAACAACGGGTTTGAAGGCCGCGTGCTGGGAAACCGTTACAGGATCATCCGGCATCTGGGCCGCGGTGGCATGGCAGATGTATATTTGGGAACGGATCTTGTGGAGAACATCGACGTCGCCATCAAGATTCTCAAGTTAGAGAATTCGCACGACGCCGAGTTCCTCAGGCGTTTTGAGTCCGAAGCCAGAGCCGTTGCCAGCCTCTCCCATCCCAACATCGTACAAGTGTATGGGATCGGTGAAGATGAAGGCATCCACTACATGGTGATGGAATACATTCAGGGAATCACCCTGAAGGAGCTATTGCAGCAATGTGTGCGCCTTGACTGGGATACCGCGGTTCCCATTGCGATCCAGATCGGACTGGCATTGGAGCATGCGCACAGCAAGGGGATCATCCACCGGGACATCAAGCCCCAAAACATCATGATCACACCGGACGTCAAGGCCAAGGTTACGGATTTCGGGATCGCAAGGGCTTCATCCGCCAATACCATCACCATGACGGGTGCGGGTGCTTTGGGATCCGTACACTACTTTTCACCGGAACAAGCACGTGGAGGGATGGTCGGAGAAAAGTCGGACATCTATTCGCTGGGCATTATGCTCTATGAATTGGTGACCGGAGATCTCCCGTTCGACGGAGACACGTCGGTTTCCATTGCGATCAAGCACCTGCAGGAAAGTCCTGCCGCTCCCTCGACGCACCAGCCGCTGATTCCCGCTGGACTGGACGGCATCATTATGAAATGCATCCAGAAGTCTGCCGACAAACGCTATGCCAATGCTGCTGAACTGGTCGCGGACCTGGACGCTTTGATGATCGATCCGGAAGGGGAGTATGGCCTTCTCGACCATACGGACGAAATGGCGGGGACACAAAAGATCGGTCCGATCAGGCAGGATCCGGATTATCGCAAGATCGGTCAGATCGAATCGACACTCAACGAAAGACGAAAATCGCGCCGTCGCGACATGGTGATGATTGCGGTGCTGGTGGTCGTTGCCGCCATTGCTCTGGTGAACATCGGAGTGATTGCCTGGAAACGGCTGGTCGAGAAAATTCCGACCAAAACAACCGCTGGGTTTACAGTGGGTGATTATTACGATCGCGAGATTGAAGGATTGGAAACCGAGTTGAGCGCCAAGGGCATGGTCAAGGGATCCGACTACCAGGTCGAATACGTGACCGACGATACGGTAGCGGTCGGTCGCGTGATTCGTCAGGCGCCGGTTCCGGGTACGGTCATCGGTCCGGACAGCTACACGGTTCTCACTCTGACGGTCAGCGGAGGGCCGGATCTGATAAAACTGGAGGACTATACAGGCCAGAGTTATCTGGTGATCCAGCCCCGTTTAGAAACGACGCTGGGACTCAAGGTGGAAATCGTCAGGGAGATGAATCAGACGTTCGGCAAGGATTTGATCATCCGCATGGAACCGGCTCCGGGCAGCCAGGTTGCCAAGGGAAGCACGGTGCGCGTGATTGTCAGCGATGGTACCGGACGCGTCAAATTGACCGCGGATCTGCGCGGTCTGGGCAAGACGCAACTTGAAGCCAGGCTTGCCGCGATGGATCTTGTAGCAGGTGCCTATGAGGTGACTCCGTTTGCATCTGCGGCGATCGCGGCAGGCACAGTGCAGGCGGCAGACCTGATCTCCCTCTCGTTCAACTACCCGGTGGACACAGATGTCCCCGTCAAAACCTCTATCACAACCATATTCGGCACCAGAGAAGAACTTGAGGGGATTCTCAATCCCACGCCCACACCGGATCCGAACGCGACTACGCTGCCTTCTGAAACAACAGCGCCGACCGAACCGACCGCAGAACCGACAAAACCGACGAAGCCGCCGAAGGAAACGACAACGGCTCCCACGGTGCCCACATCAGCGATCCCAACAGCGACTACAACAGCCGCTCCTACGACTCCAACCGCGACTACGGATGACTACTGCTCCGGGATTGCTCCGACCAATTAAGGGTAC
>JAAYKS010000400.1 GCA_012522285.1 Clostridiaceae bacterium
CAGCGGAATGGCCGCGAGTTTCTCCGCGACGCGGAGTGTGTCGGAGGGGGTGCCTCCCGCGGCGATGGTCCGCTCTTCACGTGCCATCGCGCGCCCGATACGGCGCTCGGTCTCACTGTCTGCGCCGCCGTACGGGATGCCCGAGGTCATCGTGAACAGGTCGCGCACGAGAATCTCGCGGGTGGCAGGCCGTGCATAAGGTTTGCCGTCTGGCCCGTTCTCAAACACCTTGGGGTTCTTGAAAGCGGGGATAAACCGGGAAATCGGGTCGTACATGCGGTACAGTCCCCGCTCGTATAAAATGAGCGCGCCGGTCACGGTAAAGACCTTGCTCATCGAAAAGATGCGGAAAATGGTGTCGTCCGTAATCCGCCGCCCGGATGCGATGTCCGCCAGTCCGGTCATGCCACGATACAGGGGCTTCCCTCCCCGCTCGACATAGGCGGAGATTCCCGCCGTGAATCCGGAAGATACGAGTTTTTCCAATACTGCGTCGAGGTGCTCGGTCCGCTGTTTGCGATCGGATGGGGCGGCCTCGGAAGCCGTCGTTTTTTTCGTCGCCATGGAATTCCTCCTGCCAGTGTGGCTCAGTTGGCCGTCCGCCGGGCGGCCTGGCCGTCCACAGGACGGCCGGTTTTTTCTCTCTTATTGATGATACCGTTCCCATCTCCGCGCAACAAGCGTAACAACCGCCTCCGCCCCGTTCTTGTCGGGATGCTATAATCGGTCACAAAAAGATCGGGTCGGACCATCTATAGGGTACAGTGCCCGGACGGTCCGGTCCAACAGGGTGCCGGTCGCGTATCGGGACCCGGGGGAGGCCGGTTTGGCGAAGCGAAAAGAAGACACAACGCAGCGTGCACAGCGCATCGAGGAGTGGGTCCGGGAGCACGGCGGCCAGGTGTATCGGACCGCGTTGTTCTATATGAAGGACCACGCGGCAGCCGAGGACATCGTACAGGACACCTTTGTGCTGGCATTCCGGCACATGGATTCGTTCCGCGGCAAGTCCTCCCCCGCGACCTGGCTGATGCGGATTGCGGCCAACCGCGCGAAGGAGGAACTCCGCTCCCGCTGGCACCGCAGCGTCTCGCCCCGTGAGGATTGGGAGGCGCAGGCGGCGGCGATGGCCGCGGGGCCCTCGCCCGAGGAAGACCTGTCGGATCGGGAGGACATGATCCGCGCACTGGGAAAACTGGACGACAAGTCCCGCCGGGCACTGTTGTTGCACTATTACTACGGATTCCGCGACCGGGAAATCGCGGTGATCGAGGACCTCTCTCCCGCCGCGGTGCGCAAGCGTCTCGAACGCGGACGCAAACGCCTGGGAGAACTCCTCGTGGAAGACGGAAAGGGACCTGAGTATGAACCTGGATGAACGTCTCGAACAACTGCGCACTCTGGGCGAAGCGCAGGCCGGGGAACCCCGCACCGGGGAACTGGACGCGCGAATACACGCGGCGGTCCGCGCGGAAGCACGGCGAGCGCGGAACGAGGATGCGCCTGCCCTCCGCAAAAAACTGCCGCGCAAGTGGTTTCGGCGCCGGCTTACTCCGATTGACCATGTGCTGAACGGCGCCATCGCGCTCTGTTTTATCGTGGGATTGATGCTGGTTCTGAAAACCCCCTACGAATACTACATGCGCGACCGGACCGCGGACAAACTGCTCAATGCCTTTGAGCAGGGCATCGCCATCGAAGTGCCCGCCGACGCCTTTCAAATCCCCGGGGAGGACACCGAGTCTCCGGCCATCGAAGCCACACCCTCCCCCATGCCCGTCATCCCGATCTCCCCGGCTCCCGGAGCCTCCGAGCCCGTCGTGACCGAGCCGACCATACCCGCGACCGAGGCCTACAAGCCCCCGACCGTCGTGCTGCAGCCCATCGGGATCATCGCGATACCGCGGATCGAAAAAGAGGGCGACGCGGTGCTCGAAGGCGCGACAGAGGTCAACTTGCGTTACGGAATCGGGTGGTACCCGCCTTCCGCCCCGATCGGGGAAGAAGGCCGCACGGTTCTGCTCGGTCACAAGATGAAATATTACGGGGTCTATTTCTCCCGCCTGTATGAAATGCAGATCGGGGATACGTATACGATCACCACCACGGATATGGTCTACACGTACCGCGTGCACGACATCACCTCAGTGTACAAAGACCAGCTCATGAACGAGATCTTCGCGCCGGCCGATGGCAAGCAGTGCATGCTTGTGACCTGTGACTTCCGGACCGACCCCAACGGAGACAACCGTTTCCTCGTTCACTCGACGTTGGAAAGTGCGGTTCCCCGCTAACCTCCGGGCAGGAGATGGTTTATACTATTTGTAGTAAAAACGAATCGGAGGACGGGACGATGAAAAAGTTACAAGCGGAACTTTTGCTGGACGCACGCGCAAGTCTGGGCGAAGGCCCGGTGTGGCGCGAATCGGAACAGGCACTGTACTGGGTGGACATCATCCAGGGGATGCTGCATAAAACCGTAGGGACAACCGCGGCGGAGCCGGTCCAGGATCACGCCTGGAAAGCACCTATGCCGATCGGCTGTTATACCTTTACCCGCAGCGGACGCCTGCTGGGCGCGGGAGCGCACGGATTCGGCTGGCTGACCCTGGAGGGCGACCAGGCCGCATTCGAACCCTGGGTCGATCCGGAAGCCGACAAGCCCAACCGGTTCAACGACGGGAAATGCGACGCGCGCGGCAGATTTCTCGCGGGCTCCATGGCATCCCGCGCGGATGGGCAGACGGTCCCCGGTGCTTTTTATTCCCTGGAGCCGGACGGCACCTGGCAGACCTTGCTCGATCCGGTCGGAACCAGCAACGGAATCGCTTTTACCCCTGACTCCAAAACCCTCTACTACATCGACACCACTCCGGCGCACATTCTGTCCTTTGCATATGATCTGGAAACCGGAAAGATATCCGACCGCCGTGTCTTGCGGACGTTCGAGGGAGATGAAGGGCGTCCGGACGGCATGACGATCGACAACGATGGCAACCTCTGGGTCGCCTTCTTCGGCGGCGGCAAGGTGCGCTGCATCCGCCCGTCGGACGCTGCCATCCTGGCCGAGGTCGATGTGCCCGCTCTCAACATCACCAGCTGCTGTTTCGGCGGACCGGATTACGGCACATTGTTCATCACGACCGCACGGGTCGGCACGGACGAAGAAGCGTTGAGAAAATACCCCAACGCCGGAGGGATCTTCTCGGTCCGTCCGGGCGTGACCGGCGGTCCTTTCAACGATTTTGCGGACTGATCGATCCGCCGGAACCGGAGCGTAAAATCAATGGCAAGACAATGCATCTACTGCGGCCGTACCCTCCAGCCCGGCGAGGTTTGCAACTGCCGGTCGGGCGGAGGGGATCGCTCCTCTGCCCGGACGGCTGCGCCATCCAGCGCTGGTACGAAAACCGCGGACAAAAAGAACCCCGATCCAAGCACCTCCACGTTCCGGAAACAACCAGGCCCGGGAACGCGCGCATCCGCCAAAGCGAAAAAGACCTGGTTTCGGGACGCATCCCGTGCTTCCAGCACCCGCACTCCCCCGCCCCGCTCCAACGCCACTCGTAAAACAACCGGTGCGGGTGCGCGGTCCTTTACAGGGATCGGCGCGCGGCTCCGGTTGTTGTTTAAATGGTATACGGGCTTTGCGCGCTCCCCG
>JAAYKS010000401.1 GCA_012522285.1 Clostridiaceae bacterium
GCAGGGGATGTCTCCCCGCGGATGTGGTCAAGGGGATCCTCTATCTGGTCGACCAGGAATACGAGACCGGCCAGGCGCTGCCCGTGACGGGCGGCCAGGTGATGTTGAAATAACGGACCCGCTCAGACACAAGGCGCTCGTCCACACCAGGACACGGCGGAGAAAGGTGGTACCCCTATGGCGAAACCGGTTGTAATGCCCCGGCAAGGGCAGTCGGTGGAAAGCTGTATCATCGGAAAATGGCATAAAGAAGTCGGGGACCCGGTCGCGGAGGGAGAGATCCTGTTCACCTACGAGACCGACAAAGCGGTCTTCGACGAACCTGCACCGGTTGCCGGTACGCTGCTCGCGCGTTTCTACGAAGAAGGGGACGATGTGCCCTGCCTGCGAAACGTGTGTGTGATCGGGGCGCCCGGAGAAGATGTCTCTGCGTTTGCTTCCGAGGCCGCTTCGGACACGGCCGCAGCACCCGATCCGGCATCGGCCGCTCCGGCAGAAGCGCCAAGCTCCGCACAAAAGACAGTACAGCCTGAACCGAAACCCCAAGAGCTGAGCGGACAGCCGCAGGCAGCCAGCCCGCGAGCGCGTTCTCTTGCGAACCGACTCGGCATGGATTCGCTGCGCGCGATCCAGGGAAGGGGTCCAGAGGGAAGGATCCTCGAACGTGATGTCCGTGCGGCCCATAAGGATGGCCAGATTCCGACACCGGCGGCAGCCCGTATGCTGGAAAATGAAGGTAGAGTGGCCGTGGATCGCTCCGGGATCGGAGGGCGGGTCCGGGCGGCCGATGTGGGAGAAGCAACCGCTTCCGGTGCGATGGCGGGTGTCGCCCCTTCCATCGGCGCTGTGGAAGACCGGGCTTACACCCGGATCCGACGGTCGATCGGCACCGCGATGATGGCATCCCTGACCGGTTCGGCACAGCTCACGCTGAACGCTTCGTTTGACGCGGAAGCGATGCTGGCGCTCCGGGCACGCATGAAAGCAGTCAAGGAAAAGGAAAAAGTGGGTTCGGAGGGCACTCGAGAGGGGATTCCCTCGGTCAACGATTGGATTCTCTTCGCGGTTTCCCGCGTGCTTTCCCGCCATCCTTTGCTCAACGCGCACGGGTTTGAGGACCGTATCCGGGTGTTCGAGTCCGTCCATCTGGGCGTGGCCGTCGACACCCCGCGCGGGCTGATGGTGCCCACAGTGTTTCACGCCGACCGGCTGGGGCTGGCCGGGATCTCCGCACAGGTGCGCGCCCTGGCCGCACAGTGCAGGAGCGGCGCGATCCCTCCCGACCTGTTGCAGGGCGGCACCTTCACCGTCACCAATCTCGGGATGTTCGGCATCGAGTCGTTCACACCAGTGATCAACCCCCCGCAGACCGCCATCCTGGGGGTTTGCGCGCCACAGACACGAATGCGTCCGGCAGTGGAGGGCTGTATGCCGCTTTCGTATACTGCCATTCCGTTGTCGCTCACGTTTGACCATCGGGCGATGGACGGGGCGGATGCCGCACGATTTTTGCAGGAGCTAGTCAACTATTTGAACGATATCACGGCGAATATCTTGTTGGATCAGGCCGACACTACATCATGACATCCATACAGTTGGAGGGCCACTTATGTACGATCTTCTGATCATTGGCGGAGGCCCCGCGGGGTATCGGGCGGCGGAAATCGCGGCACAGGC
>JAAYKS010000402.1 GCA_012522285.1 Clostridiaceae bacterium
ACCGCCATTCTGTGCGAGGGCTACAAAGGGCAGGGCGGATATGCCGACATCACCAACAAACACAAAATCACCCTCTCGGCGGATGTCTACGCCAGTGAAAGCGAGCTCCAGAACCGCCGCCGCACGGCCCGGGTCGAGGAGTTCCTCGCGATCTACGAAATGCTCGAGGAAGAAGAGCGCGCCATGCTGCGTGAAGACGCGGAAGATATGATGCTTTCGCTCTCGATGCGTGCCGGCAAAGTCGTCGACATCAAACCAGCCAAAGCCATGGTCCGCAAGGGACGTGCCGAGGTCCGCGACAAAAAGGTCACGTACAATCCCGCCGCGCTTCCCGCCATCGACCCTGCCAAGAACTATGTCGCGAGCGATATCGTCGCCAAAACGATTCAGGCGTTCGGCCTGGATCCGAAGGTCGTGACACTCGATGCGGATCTGTCTTCCACGTCCGGGCTCCAGCCCGGCATGATGCAAGTCGACGCTACGCGCGCGATCAACGTCGGCATCGCGGAGGCCAACATGATGGGCATGGCGGAGGCGTATGCTTCGCTAGGCTACAACGTATGGGCATCCACCTTCTGTCCCTTCTTTGACCTGCGCGTGCTGCGCCGTATCGCGATCGGTCAGCAGGAGCGGTTTGAGGGGATGGAAGGCCCCCACGCCTGGCTGTCCGAGGGACATGGGCTGGATATCACGCTGCTGGCGACCGCCGCAAACTTTGACACCCAGACCAACGGCGCGACCCACATGGGGAACGATGATGTTATGTTCCTGGAACAGATGCCCCTGATCCGGATCATCGACACCTCCTGCCCGCGCCAGCTGCTTTCGATTTTGCGCTGGATTGCCGAGGGCGACCGGGGCATCGTCTATCTCCGGATCATGCGCGCGGCTTCCGCGGTACTGTACGGGGAAGACTACGCCTTTGAGTACGGCAAAGCCACGTGGCTGACCGGTTCCGACGCCCACGCGGCCGTGATCGTGACCAGCGGACGCGCGGTTCACGAGGCGATGGCCGCCTCGAAAAAAGCGGCGGAAGAGGGACTGTCCATCGGCGTAGTCGACATGCCCTCCTACGATCCGGAAACCGTGCTTGCGCTGGCCGAGGCCGGTACGCCTGTTTTGTTCGCGGAGCAGAACAACGGCTACCTCTGGAGCAAGGCGACCCGCACACTGTTCCAGGACGGGCGGGGCTTTGATCCTTCCCGGATGAAGGCAGTCAACCTGCTCGACAAGGACGGCAAGCCGCAGTTTGTCCACAGCGGTACTTACAAACAACTGACAGCAGCCTACAGGCTGGATGCGGCCGGCATGCTGGACGCGGTCCACACCCTGTTGGGCTGAAGATACGAGGAGGCCGACCCCATGGTCATCGACGAACGCACCATCGAAGAAAAGGCACTGCCCGGCCGTTACATGCGCTGGCTGCTCACACCGGAAACAACGGGAAACGACCGCTCTTCCATGTGTGTCATCCGCGTGATGCCCGGACAAGCGGTCAAGCCCGCGCATGCCCATCCCGAGGGGGATGAACTGGTCTACATCGTGCACGGCTCCGGCCGCGTCATGATCGACGGCGAGATCTCTCCGGTCCGGGAAGGATGTCTGATCCATTTTCCGCAGGGGAGCATCCACATCCTGCAAAACACCGGGGACACCGAACTCAAGGCGGCTTGCTTTTTCAGCCCCGCCGCGGATCTCTCCACCTACAAATTCTACGAGGACATCGAGCTGCCGGACTGACGGCGGAGCGATGCGACCGGGAATCTAGAGGAACCGACCGGCTTGTGGCCGGGCGGTCCTTTGTCTGTGCGGGATATTTTAGTGGGAATGTTACGCGGACGGCTGGTCTTCCGATCCGGTTGTGGCCCCGGTCCGGATAAAGGTTCCCTCGTCCAGCTCGCGGAAGGCCTGCGCGAGTTCCTGCTCGGTGTTCATCACGATCGGACCGCCCCAGGCGATGGGCTCGCCAAGTGGCGGCGCGCAAAACAGCAGCAGACGCATCCCGTCCGCACCGGCTTCGATATGGACCTGTTCGCCCGGTCCGGTCAAGACCGCTTGACGGCGGGCGACATCGGTTTCTCCACGAGACCCGGTACGACCGTTTCCTTGCATCACATAGAAAAACAAAGTCGCGTTCGGGTCACAGTCATAGTCCCAGACCGCACCGGCGTCAAGTGCCACATCGAGAAACACCGCTTTGACGTGCCGACCCTCGAAAGCGCCGGGCTGTCCTTTGTAAGGTCCCGCCACAATCCGGACCACGGCTCCGTCCTGTCGGTCCAGCGGGAC
>JAAYKS010000403.1 GCA_012522285.1 Clostridiaceae bacterium
GCGGATTTGTTTGATTTTGAGCTGACGGCGGAAGACATGCAGACCATTTTTGAGATGAACCTGGATCGCCGTACCGGCGCGAATCCGGACCGGATTGACTCTTAATCGGATTTTCTCGCCGCTGGACCGGTTGGGATCTGGCGCAAGCTTCCACATCGAATCTTCTTCATCCGGTTCCCCCAGGGATGGATTTACGATAGGATGAGTAAGGTTGCCGGGATCTTTCCCAGCGGCCGGATAAAGAAACACGAGGTTTTTTCATGCTGCGAGTCGGCCTCATCGGAACCGGAAACATTGCCACCATGCACCTGCGCGCCTATCTGGCATTCCCGGAGCGCTGCAAGATTGTCGCGGTGGTCGACAAATTCACTGAAAACGCACACGCAAAAAAGGCGGAATACCAGCTGGAAGAGGCCGAGGTGTACGATTCCCATCAGGCTCTGTGCGAGCGTGGCGACATCGATCTGGTCAGCATCTGCACGCCACCCTTTACCCATGCCGACATCGCGGTCGACTGCATGCGCGCCGGTATGAACGTGATCCTGGAAAAGCCGATGGCGTCTTCGCTCGAAGAGTGCGATCGGATCCTGGCTGTCCAGCAGGAGACCGGTCGCACACTGTCTCCGGTCGCCCAGAACCGGTTCCGCACACCGGTCATGAATCTCAAGAAATTGCTCGAGCAAGACTTGATCGGGCGTATTCATCATGTGCAGGTGGACTCGCTCTGGTGGCGGGGCCTATGTTATTACGATTTGTGGTGGCGCGGGACCTGGCAGCAGGAGGGTGGCGGATGCACGCTCAACCACGCGGTACACCACATCGACCTGCTCAACTGGATGATGGGACTGCCCCGCGAAGTCACCAGCGTCATCGCCAACCTCGCGCACGACAACGCGGAAGTGGAAGACCTCTCGGTCTCCATCCTGCGGTACGACCATGCAGTAGGTCAGGTGACCGGAAGTGTTGTCCACCACGGAGAAGCCCAGCAAATCGTGTTCCAGGCGGAGAAAGCGCGGGTTTCCTATCCGTTTGACGTCTATGCATCGATCTCCCGCGAAAACGGGTTTCCCACCCGGGATGTAGAGACCGAAAACAAGATCCGCTCGGCGTTCCAGGCGTTGCCGCCCCTCCTGCACGAAGGACACACCGCCCAGATCGAAAACGTGCTGTATGCCATCGAGCATGGACGCGCCCCGCTGGTCACACCGCGGGAGGGCCGCGACACGATTGAGCTGATCACCGCAATCTACAAGTCCGGATCCACCGGGCTGCCGGTTTCACTGCCGATCGGACCGGACGACCCCTGGTACACGGTCCAGGGGATTCTAGCCGGTGCGACTCGGTTTCACGAGAAAAAGACCAGCGTCACCCGACTGGGCGACGGCAACATTACGGTCTGAGAAAGACAGGAGGATGTCCCCATGCGGCAAAGCGACGGAATGAACTACGCACCTCAAGGCAAACCGGCCCCGGTCGTCAAGCCGGGCGAATTCGTATTCGCCTGCGCAGCGCTCGACCACGGGCACATTTACGGCATGGCCAATGGGCTCAAGGAAGCCGGAGCAACCCTCAAGTATGTCTTCGATCCCGACCCGGCCAAGGTGGACGCGTTTCTCAAACAGCACCCCGGCACGCCGGTCGCCGACAGTCTGGACCGGATTCTGGACGATCCGGACATCCACATGGTTGCCTCCGCGGCCGTCACTTCCGAGCGCGGACCCCTGGGTGTCCGTGTGATGGAAGCCGGTAAGGATTACTTTACGGACAAAGCCCCCTTTACATCGCTGGACCAGATCGACGCGGCAAAAGCCGCGGTGGCCCGGACCGGTCGCAAGTACATGGTGTACTCCAGCGAACGGCTGCACGTCGAGTGTGCGGTCTACGCGGGACAGCTGATCCAGGACGGCGCAATCGGCCGCGTGATCCAGGTCATAGGGATGGGCCCGCATCGCCTGGGCGCGCCTTCGCGGCCGGACTGGTTTTTCCAAAAGCAAAAGTACGGCGGCATCCTGTGCGACATCGGAAGTCACCAGATTGAACAGTTCCTGTTCTATGCAGGGGAGAAGGACGCAAGTGTGGTCCGCAGCCAGATTGCAAATTACGCGCATCCGGAATACCCGGAGCTCGAAGACTTCGGCGATGCCACGCTGGTCGGGACCGGTGGTGCCACCAATTACTTCCGCGTAGACTGGTTTACCCCTGATGGGTTGGGCTCCTGGGGAGATGGCCGTACCTTTATTCTGGGCACCAAAGGCTACATTGAACTGCGCAAGTACATCAACATCGGCGTGGACAACGGGGGAGGACATCTCTTTTTGGCAAACGGCGACACCGAACAATATTTGAACGTAACCGGCAAAGTCGGGTACCCCTTCTTTGGCGAACTCA
>JAAYKS010000523.1 GCA_012522285.1 Clostridiaceae bacterium
CTACTGTTCCATTCTTATTATCTACGGTATAGGTCGGCAGCAGCTCAACTGATCCGTCCGGCAAATCAGTCTCCTGATACAAAAGCTGCCCGGATGCATCCTTTTTGTGATACAACTGATCTCCTTCAGCATTCGTCAGGTAAAACAAAGTATTGCCGGCAGCATCCTCGCCCAGGAGATAATGGGCTATGCCAGCCGCATCCAGCATCAGAGCCTTAATGCTGTACATCTCCAAACGAGTTTTAGTTTCAGTAATGGTAGACTCCCCAACCACTGTTGTCACTATGTAGGTATAAGTGATGCCGAACTCACCAGTATCAGCGTCAAACGACGGTACCAGGTTGGAATTATTGAGCGCTGTGGTGAGAGACGTAACTAAAGCTGCGCGGTAATCAATGTTGCCATCGCTCTGAAGCACATAATCGAGTGTAAGCTCATACTGACGCTGGAAGGGATCTCCGTAGAATGTATCATCAGTTCCGATGCGGTTTAGCGTCGCCTGAATGGCTGTCAGCGGTACACCTTCCTCTGTTGCCGCCCACTCCTGATAGGTCGTTGCGCCGGTCTTCAGGTAATAAAGCGGCTGACCGGCAGCATTTTCGAGGATCTCCCACACAAGGTTTCCTTCCGTATCCTTCTGCTGGAGATACACAGGGCTGCCATCCGAGTACATCTGATAGATGCCTGACACCTCATTGATAACATTTCCCGCGCTATCCAGGAGGTAGTACAGAGTCCTGCCGTCCGCTGTTTCAACCTGATACAGCGTGGTGTCGCTCGCATTAAGCGTATAGGTAAGAGACCCATCAGGGTTGAGCTTGGCCTTGTATACAGCCACGCCGGACGGCACCTGTTCGGTTTCGTAGACAAGCTCACCGTACTCATTGACTTTCTGCTCATAAAGGTTCTCACCATTGGCGTTTTTCTCAATTTAGTACAGCGTGTTGCCGGATGAATCTGTTTCCACCTGATACTGCCGGTCATCCACCGGGGTTACAAGGACGGAATACGGATTTCCCAAACCAAAGAAACTGAAGGTAACATCTTTTCTCTTAAGGTAGACGCCGGTCAATCTGTGTTGACTATCGCCCACTTTGTATGCAAGAGGCCAGTAATCAGTATTCCCTTCCGTAGCCCAGAAGCTGCCATAGGTATTATCATCAAAGGATAAACTTGCAGGCGCAGGCCTGTAAGTATAGAAGGAATCCACTGTCCAAAGCTGACCTTTAAAAATATCATAAAGCGCATTGCTTGCCGTAACATAGAACACTTGTTTACTGTTTTGGCTCCAGAAGTAGCTTGTCTGAAGTGTTTGATACTCACCTCCTGTATACACCTCAAGATTGGTAACAACACCACTATCATTAAATGTTATCCGCGCTGTAAGACCTGTTCCTCCGAAGTTCCCAATTGTAGTGGTTGTTGGTCTGGTCACATAGTTTTCTTTGTTAGGCGCACCTTGCTCATTGGTAAAATCTCCAAGGTCATACCAGTAGAACAACTCGTCTCCGGTATATCTGGGGGCATTTGGTTTTGTAGCGTACAGGTTATTATAC
>JAAYKS010000064.1 GCA_012522285.1 Clostridiaceae bacterium
CGCGTATGTCGACGACGGGACGCACGGAGACATGGACGCGACCGCGTCCGGCACGAACGGGAGCGACAACGCCGACTGATTCGATTCCAGCTCAGAGCCCGAGACCCAGTTCCTTGTACAATGCGACACGCTGCAGCACCGCATCGGTCGAAATGCGTTCATCCGCATTGTGGATCGAGGCCAGTTGATCCGCTGTGATTTCCATTGCCGAAAACCGCAATACGTAGTCGGAGATCCGGCAGAAGTGCCGCGAGTCGGTACAGGCGACCATCAAATAGGGCAGCGCGATGGCATCCGGCCAGATCCGGGACGTGGCATCCAGGACTTTGCGGTAAGCCGGAGAATCGATCGCAGTCTCGGGAGAGGGTTCGTTGCCCTGTAAAATCCGGAACGAGATGCCGGGGTCCCGGACTGCTCGCTTCAGATGGCGAAGGACCCGGTCTATCGAATCTCCTTGACGGATCCGTACATTGACGACCGCGGACGCCTCGGAGGGCAGGACGTTGGCTTGTGGGCTTCCGGACAACCGTGTAAACGCGAAAGTCGTGCGCGTCATGGCACCCAGTTGGGGATTGAGACGCCCCAGCAGCCAGGCTCCGACTGGCCCGGTCAACCGCAGCAACCGCAGCAAGATCCGCATCGAAGCCGGTACTTGCGGAGCCAGTGTCGCCAACATGTCGCGGACCGTCCGCGGATAAGCACGGCGCATGTGTTTGCGTTCGGCGCGCACCACCGCCTGCGCGAGGCGTCCGACCGCGGTGTGGCGCGGTGGCACGGAGGCGTGCCCTCCTCCCCCCGGTGCGGTCAGTTCGAGGTCGATCATCCCTTTTTCTGCCACACCGATCATGGCGACGCGCCCCGGGACACCGGGGAACGCGCCGGAGAGCACCGCACCGCCTTCGTCCAGCACCAATGCGGGTCGGATCCCGCGCGACGCCAGCAGATCGACGATCGCCGGCGCAGTCAGCCCGATGACTTCTTCATCTCCCGCAAACGACAGGTAGAGATCGTTCTCCGGCTCGAATCCCGCCGCCAGACCGGATTCGACCGCTTCCAGTACGGCACACAGTGTCACTTTTGTGTCGAGTGATCCCCGTCCCCACAGTTGCCCGTCGTGGATCTCCCCGCCAAAGGGCGGATGCGTCCAGGTTGCCGCGTCCACCGGCACGACATCGTAATGCGACATCAAAACGATCGGCTGGTCGGAGGAGCGGCCTTTCCAGAGGTACAGCAGTCCGGTGTCTCCTACCTGCTCGCGCCGGAGGTGTCTATGGATCAATGGGTAGAGAGAGGGGAGCAGGTCCTCCCGGAAATGCGCAAACACCGCTTGGTCCGCGCCACCGGGTTCGTGGCTGGAAACCGTCGGACAGGCGATCAGTCGCCCCAGTCTTTCCAACACCCCGGCAGCCTCCGGAGCTTCCATAGCGGCTTTGTAGTCCAGGTTGTCCCATGCGGGTTTTTGGGCGTCCATCGGCGGCACATCCTTTCGTTTTTGTTTCACACATCTTTGCATCCGATGGTATCATCATTCGGGAAACCGCGGTAGGCACCCGTTCTCCGGAGGACTCAAGCCGGACAAATCGTGGTACGCTTATGGCACTGGTTTTATGGCCGGAGTACCCGGTCAAACCCGCCCAACCAGCCGATAGGACTCCTGTGGTGTCCCAATAAACGGATAAAGGGGATTTAACAATGCAACTGGTCATCTGTGTCATCAATCGGACCGACCTGCTCGACACTTTGCTCAAGCGTCTGGTCGAAGAGGGGATCCGCGGAGCTACGATCCTGGAGAGCACCGGACTGGCGAGGGCGATCGCGGATCCGGAGGATCTGCCGATCTTCGGCCTGCTGCGCCGGATCATCGATCCGGAGCGGGAGCACAGCCGCACCATCCTGATTGTGGCAGCAAAAGAAGAGGTCGATGTGATCCGCAACGTGGTGAACGAGGTGACCGGCGGTCTGGACCAGCCGGACACCGGCATCATGATCGGACTGCCGATCGATTTCTTTGAGGGAGGCTCCCGCAGCCATGAATAATTCCCTGCTGTATCTATCTCTTATCTTGTTGGCCGGCATCGCGGCCGGCCGGTTGGTCAAACAGGCGCGACTCCCCAATGTGACCGGCTATCTGCTGATCGGATTGTTGATCGGCCCCCATTTGCTCGGTTTGATCCCCGAGGGTTTTGTGGAAAGCGCCTATATGCTGTCGGACGCCGCGCTCGGGTTCATCGCCTTTTCCATCGGCGGCGAATTCAAGATCACGTATCTCCGCAAGGTCGGCAAGGGCCCGGTCCTGATCACGATCCTGGAAGCCATGGGGGCGGTCGTGCTGGTGCTGGCCGGCTTGCTCATTGCGGGATTTCCGCTGCCGCTCGCGTTGTGTCTCGGCGCCATCGCCGCGGCGACGGCACCGGCCGCCACTATCATGGTGATCCGCCAATACAAGGCGAAAGGGCCCTTAACCGACACGCTGATGACCGTGGTTGCGATGGATGACGCCGTCGCACTGATGGCATTTGGCATCGCGGCGGGTATTGCCCGGACGATGACCTCTCCCGGCAATTCGAGCATCTGGGCGAGTGTGTTCCAGCCGCTCCTGGAAATCGTGCTGTCTCTCGGACTGGGATTTCTCTTGGGGCTCGTGATGGCTTTCCCGCTCCGCTGGTTCAAAAAGGACGGGAACCGGACGATACTGATGCTCGGATTCGTGCTGCTTGGCGTCGGCCTGGCGGAATTGTTTGATTTGTCCGGACTGCTGCTCTGCATGGCGGCGGGAGCGGCATTGGTCAATCTTTCGGGCCATGCTCCGGATGTCTTCCGACTGGCGGAAGGGTTTACCCCTCCGCTCTTTCTTGCGTTCTTTGTGTTGTCCGGCGCGGAAATGAATCTTTCCATACTGCCTTCGGTCGGGTTGGCAGGTGCCTTGTATATCCTGCTCCGTGTGGCGGGCAAAATCGGGGGATCCTATCTGGGGGCCTTGCTGGGCAAAGCCCCGGTCCTGGTGCGCCGCTGGCTGGGTCCCGCTCTGGTCCCGCAGGCGGGCGTAGCGATTGGTCTCTCCCTGGCTGCGACCAAGATCCTGCCGGAATACGGTGACACCATCCGGGCGGTGGTGCTGAGTGCCACCATCCTGTACGAAGTGGTCGGCCCCGTGCTGGCCAAACTTTCTTTGAAGAAAGCGGGAGAAATCCCCGCGGAATAGTACCCCTGTGAGTCGACAGGTGAAACCCGGGTGTCGGGGAAGGAACAAAGATGTCAAATCCGAAGGAAGCATACCAGGAAATCACAACCCGGTCGGCTTTGGAATCCTCTATCGCACGAGAAACCGCCGCGATGCAACAGGATCTGGACCTCCGGTTGAAGCAACTGCAGAACGGGGTGTCACGGGAAGGCGCGGATGCCATGCTCGTGACGTCCAACGTCAACCTGCTGTATCTGACCGGCGTGATCGCGGATGCCTATTTGCTGGTCCCCGCTGTCGGGGTTCCAGTTCGTTTTGTACGCAGGCGGGGAGATGTCGACGAGCGGGAAGGAGTATCAGTCCGCAAGCCGGAAGACATGCCGGCCTGGCTTGCCGACCGGGGGATCCCGCTTCCGGGACGTGTACTGCTGGAAGACGAGGACATCTCGGCCTCCGACTGGCGCCGGCTGTCCGCGCTGTTTCGGGAGTCGCTTCCCGGCTCGGGTCTGCTCCGCGCTCTGCGAGCGGTCAAGACCCCGTATGAAATCGAGGTCATCCGCCGAACCGCGCTCCGGCACACCGAACTCTACCGAGCCATCCCCCGGTTGTATCAGGCGGGAATGACCGAATTGGAGTTTTCCGCGGAAATCGAGCGGGAAGCCAGACGCAGTGGGCACCTGGGGGTGTTCCGGGCGTTTGGCCGACGCATGGAAATTTTCATGGGCTCGATTCTGTCCGGCGACAACGCGGGTGCGGTGTCACCGTTTGATTTTGCCCTGGGTGGCCGGGGGCAGCACCCGTCGGTGCCTGTCGGGATGACCGGAGGACCCTTGCGTCCCGGCACGACGGTGATGGTGGATGTGTCCGGCAACTGGGAGGGGTATCTGACGGATCAGACGCGGGTGTTCCGGATCGGGGAAATCCCCGAAGAGGCCTACCGCGCGCACCGGGTGGCGTTGGCCATCCAGGAAGAGATCGCGCGCCGCGGACTTCCCGGGACCTCCTGCGGGGTGTTGTACGACATTGCGGTTGCGATGGCCGCAACCGCCGGCCTCGGTGACCGGTTTATGGGAGCCGATCGCCAGGCGCGGTTTGTCGGGCACGGGACCGGCATCGAAATCAACGAACCCCCTGTGATCGCGGCCGGATCGAGGGCGACGCTTCAGGCGGGAAACGTGATAGCGCTTGAACCCAAGTTTGTGATACCGCAGGTAGGCGCGGTCGGGATTGAGAACACCTGGCTGGTGACCGAAACCGGCATGGAAAAACTGACAGCCGCACCGGAAGAGATCCTGCCGCTCGACTAGAAGGGAGGCGACCCATGGCCAAATCCGCGAACCAAAAGCTCAAATTATACCGGTTGTCCCGCATCCTGGAGGAACAGACCGACGAAGA
>JAAYKS010000404.1 GCA_012522285.1 Clostridiaceae bacterium
AAGTGTTGACCGATACGGGTCTCTACGGCTGGGGCGAAGCTTCCGTGGAAGGTCAGGAACAGGCGGTCGCCGCTTGTATCCAGGTACTGGCGGATCGCAGCGTGATCGGTCAGGATCCCGGCGATGTGGAAAAGATCTGGCGGCAGATGTATCACCACGGCTTCTGGAAGGGCGGCTTCATCCACATGTCCGCGATCAGCGGCATCGACATGGCGATCTGGGACATCCTCGGGAAACTCTATAAAGTGCCGACGTATATGCTGCTGGGCGGCCGGGTCCGTGACAAGATCAGGACCTATACGCATGCTCCCAATGGGGAAATGGCAGGCAAATGGGTGGAAATGGGATTCGCCGGTGTCAAGACCGGAGGTCCGGAGAAAGGATTTGACGAGAACCTGAACGGAATCCGAGCGGCGATCGGAAACGACAGGGAGATCATGGTCGACAACCATGGTCAACTGAGCACGGCGGCCGCGATCCGGCAGATCAAAATCGCCTCGAAATACAACCTGTTCTTTTATGAAGAGCCCGTCGCGCCCGAAAATCCCATGGAGTACAAGCGGGTGCGCGAAAACGCCGGCGGGATGCCGCTCGCTGCCGGCGAGAGGTTGTTCAACCGGTTCGACTTCCGGGAGATCGTAGAGAACCAGCTGGTGGATTACGTGCAGCCGGACATCTGCCATTGTGGCGGGATCAGCGAAATACGCAGAATTGCCTCCTATGCTGAGGTGTACCATATCGGTTTCGCACCGCATAACCCCAATGGACCGGTGGCGACGGCCGCTAGCATACAGGTTGCGATGGCGACGCAGAACTTTGCCATCCTCGAGTTTGCCGCCAACGCGGTGTATCCGCGCAGCGATCTCTACTCCATCGACCTGAAGCCGGTGGATGGGTATTTCCAGGCACCTGTCGTGCCGGGTCTCGGCATCGAGCTCGACGAGGCGAAAATGGCAGAGCACCCGTACAAGGATATCCAGTACCGTCCCCGTTACAACCCGGATGGGTCCGTCGCGGAAATTTGAGGTGCATCATAATGAGAAACAATAAAGTTGCACTCGTTACAGGCTCAAGCAAGGGAATAGGACGCGGCATTGCGATTCAGTTGGCAAAAGACGGTTACGATATCGCGGTGCATTACTCTACTTCGAAGTATGAAGCGCTCAATGTGGTTCGGACCCTCACGGATCTAGGCGTGAATGTATGCCTGTTGCAAGGCGATACGGGAGATCCGGAAGTGCCGGGCCGCCTTGTCAGAGAAACAGTCGAACAACTCTCACGATTGGATGTTTTGGTAAACAATGCAGGGTTCACTGAGTTTGAGGAGCTCCGCGATGTAACTGTAGACGTCATGGATCGGTTGTACAGAGTTAACTACCGTGGAATGATACTTGGTGCGAGTGCAGCGGCAAAGTACATGGTTGAGCATGAAATACAGGGGAGTATTATTTTCAACACATCCATCCGTGGTTTCGAGCCACATAGTTCTGATGCTGTTTACGGAGGATTGAAAGCAGCGCTAGATAGATCGATACGATCCTTTGCTATTGATCTCGGCCGTTACGGTATCCGCGTAAATGGTTTTTCTCCGGGAGTAACAAACGTTCGCTGCCCTGAACCCAAAGATGAAAAAGAGAATCCGTTCTACAAGTACACACATAAGTTCATACCCCTGCGACGCAATGGATATGCTTCAGATATGGGGGATGTAGTTTCCTGGCTGGTATCTGAAAAGGCTTCCTATGTGACAGGTCAGAATATCTGTGTTGATGGCGGACTCTCTATTGTCGGGGCTCCTGAGAGTATGAGGGATCTATATAACGCTTTTGATGTCAGAGATATCACCAATGAAGTCTTTGATATGAAAACCATTAGAGAAAGTTTTAAGAAAAAATAGAGATATAAATGATAATTTTCAGAGCTCATACTTTTTCACATTCTCGATGATTATGCCGCTGCGAAAAGGCAGCCAAAATGAAAGGAAAGAAAAATGATGGAAAAGCGCTATGATCCCACTGCGGTTCTGCCGTATGGTGACAGCTTTGATTTCTGGGAAACAGAGCAGAGCTACGATCGTGAGTTTCATGTCTGCGCCGCTCGCGGAAATGACGAGACCGGCAACGGAACCGAAGAGGCTCCCTTCAGGACGATCAACCGTGCCGCGGCCATCGCGACTGCGGGTACCCGTGTTTTGATTCACACCGGTGAGTACCGTGAGTGCGTGCGTGCTGGCTGCGGGGGTGAAAGCCCGGAGCGCATGGTAAGTTATGAAGCAGCCGGTGATGGAGAAGTCGTTATCAAGGCAACCGAGGTTGCCACCGGGTTTTCGCGCAGCACCGATTTCAACCTTCGCTTCAGATCGCACGACGACAACGAAGAAAAAGAAGAGTCCGTTATATGGAAACATGAGCTTGATGGTGATATGTTCCACGGATACAATCCCTTTGCTTTGATCAATGCTTTGCATGATAAATCTTGGCTGCACTATAGCAGAACAGAGAAAGAGTCCAATCTGGCGCCGTTCTTCCTCCGCCGCGGTGCGGTCTATGTTGACGGAAAGCCTTTGAAACAGGTCGAGCTGTATTCGCATATGGCTCGTGAAGCCGGCACCTATTGGGTCGAAGAGGATGGGCTAAAGGTTCACTTCCGTATGCCCGACAACGGCTCGCCGGAAGGCCATCTTATTGAGGTCTCCTGCCGTGAGCAGTGCTTCACGACCACAAAGCCCTTCCAGAACTACATCAAGGTCAAGGGTCTAACCCTGACCCAGGCCGCAAACGGTGCTCCGGATCCGCAGATGGGCTCGCTCTCCTGCAACCGCGGCCATCATTGGATCATCGAGGACAATATCGTAAAATATTCAAACACCGTCGGTATGGATGTCGGCTCTGTTTCGTGGGCGTTTAAGCATATCCCCGACCAGAAGATCGGCTACCACGTCATCCGTCGCAACCAGATCTACGACAGTGGCGTCGGCGGCATACTCGGGCTCGGCACAAGCTATACACTTGTTGAGGACAATTTGATCGCCCGTACCGGCTGGCAGCGCATGGAATACGGCTGGGAATCCGGCGTTTTGAAGTTCCATAACTGCGTAAACTCCCTCTTCCGCCGCAACATCTTCCGTGAAGCTTACGGATGCGATGGTTTATGGTTCGACTGCAGCAGTGCAAACGACCGTGTTACCCAGAACCTCTTCCTCAATATGCTCTGCCCGCACGGTATGATTCTTATGGAGTGCAACCGCATCGGCGAAGTACTGATCGATAACAATATCCTCTGGAATGCAAAACTTTATTACGACTATAATGCACCCGTAAAAAGCAACGGCACAATCAACATCGACAGCAGCGAGTGGAACGAGCCGTTCGCAATGCACGTTCCGGTCGGGGACGCGATCTACGGTCTCGGCACCGATGACCTACACATCGTCAATAACCTCATCTGCAACACGGATGGTTACGGTTATGCGCAGGACATCGTTCGCGGACGTATGTCCGGTGGGCGCGGGGGCACCTCTCGTGATTCACTCGTCGTGAACAACGTGTTCTATGACAACCGCAGCGGCGCAATCCGTCTCCCGAACCACGATAATTCCTTCGAGGGCAACTTTTATTCGAAGATGCCGCAGGGCTTCCTGGTACTCTCTTATCCGGCACCCTCCGCGCAGCTTGATCTGAAGGCATGGCAGAAATACGAGAATATGGACACGAATGGCGGTTATGCAGCCTTCAAGGTCACCATCGACGATGAGGCGCTCACGATGAACCTGCATACAGATAAGAAGCGCTGCACCTGGGATGATCGCGAGACCGTCGGCTATTCTTCCATGAAAAAGGTCGCTCCCGACGCAAAGGTCACGACAGATTATTGGGGCAATGTGATCGAAGGGGATCGTATGCCCGGTCCGTTCGAAATCAGCGAAGACGACATCAGCTTCTCCATCGACCCGAGAAAGGTGTAATCGCAAGAATCCCCCTCCCCATTCAGTAGCTACCCATGAGACAGGTATGGAAGAGAAGCCTGATGACGACAACTTCCTCAAAGTATTGGGAAAAAGCAGTGTTCGGCTCATATCAGTCGAACACTGTTTTTTCATAACTGCACCGTAGCAGACTGGCGAAGGTACTGGAGTCATGTCTCTTTTTGACACTTTTCACAATGTGCGCAAAATCTCAAACCTTATCCTCCAGGCGTTCGCTGGTCAGATACATGTTTCCCGGATGGCGTCCAGAACGTGGTCTGTGACCGTTATGAACTCAATCCCGGCGGGATACAGTCGATAGGTCCGTATCATTCGCATTCTTCATGATATCGATGAAAATGCGTGAGATCTCCGGATCGAACTGCTTGCCCGCGCATTTTTCGATTTCCTGCAGGGCTTCCTGCTTGCTTTGTATCGGCTTATAGGCCCGGGAATGGGTAATGACGTCGTACGCATCGATAATGGACAGGACTCGGGACAGCTTGGGAATGTCATCTCCCTGCAGCCCCGACGGATATCCTCCGCCGTCCCAACGCTCATGATGATGCAAGATCAGGTCCGCGATATTGTTGAGCTCGGGAGTGGACTTGGCCAGTTCGTAGCCTTTTTCGGAGTGCTTTTTCATGAGTTCCCATTCCCGGTCGTCCAGCTTCCCGGGTTTGAGCAGAATGTTGTCCGGAATTCCGATCTTACCCATGTCGTGCAGTTTGGACAGCAGTCCCAGCTCTTCCATCTCGTAATCGTCCAGGCCGAGGGCCTGCCCGACCTTGTGTGAGATCAGGGCGATCCGGGTCGCATGTTCCTCCGTTTCGCAGCTTTTCTCATATAGCATTTTTTCGATGGACAGCAAAATAGAGTTCCTGGCGCTCTTGCCTTCCGTCAGCTTGTGCCGGTACATGCGGTCTTCGGCCAGCTTGAGCAAGGAGACCAGGTCATCGGATCCGTCCGAGTTGGTGGCGCAGCCCAACGCCAGACTAGGTTGCAGCGGATCGCCCGGCGTTTCGCTGCATAGCTGGAGGATACGGTCCCGTATCTGTCCCGCTGACTGTTCGTCGGTCCGCGGGAGGATGATCGCAAACTCGTCGCCACCCCATCGCGCGACGATGTCTTCATGGCGTGTGGATTTTTTGAGGATGGCGGCAATCGTCTGGAGCAGACGGTCGCCCTCCAGATGGCCAAAGAGGTCGTTGGTGATCTTGAGACCGTTGCAGTCCCCCAGCAGGATGGTGATCGGATACTGTCGAGGGGTGTTGAGGCGGACCATCTCCTCCTCATAATAAACGCGGTTGAACAAGCCGGTGAGTTTATCGTGGAAGCTGATATAACGGATCTTGTCACTTTCTTACTTCACTCGCGTAATGTCCCTGAAGACGATGACTTCTCCGAAAAGGCCATGCGAGGTATCGTATATCGGATTCCGGGTCAATGAAATGTAATAGGTCTTCCCTGATCGGGACAGCAGCATCAGGCTTTCGATCGGCCCAGGCATGGCATGGGCATAATCATCCCCT
>JAAYKS010000405.1 GCA_012522285.1 Clostridiaceae bacterium
CGCTAACATTGCGACCAACATCCGCGAACTCGAAGGGGCGCTCAAAACCGTACTGTACTATTCGATGCTCGCAGGGGAACTGTCGGTCGAAACCGCACAGGAAGCACTAAAGGACCTGGTTCAGCCGGCGTCCCGTGTCAAATTGTCCCCCGACGCAATCACGGACGTCGTCGCACGCTACTACAACATGTCCATCGAGGACATCAAATCCAGCAGGCGGAGCAAAGACGTCTCCAACCCGCGGCAGATCGCCATGTATTTGTGTCGTAACGCGCTCAGTATGTCCTTTCCTGAAATCGGCATCTATTTTGGGGGCAGGGACCACTCTACCGTGATGCACGCGTGCGACAAAATCACCAATGAAATCGCCTCCCAAAACGCCACACTGATCAAAGATATTACCGGCATCAAAAAAAGGTTGTCCCTATAACCCGGCCCGAGTTGTCCACACAAAACTGTGGATATGTGGATAACTCGATGTTGAGAAAAAGTGGATAAAAACGCAAGCCCCGATTTGTCCACAAATCATCCCCAGACGCGCCTTGTTTTTCCACAATTTCTACACAGCCTCAAACATGTTCACCCCTAAGAGAAAAACAGCTTATCCACATCATCCACCGCATATAATAAGATGAGTGTTACAATAGAGGGAATTGAATGCCTACAGGAGGACCGGCCATGAAATTCGTCTGCGCAAAAGAGTCCCTGGTCGAAGCCATTACGACCGTACAAAAGAGCATCGCGACGAGGACACCTCTTCCCATCCTCGAGGGCATTCTCATCGAAGCCGGCGAAGAGGTCAAACTGACCGGCTATGATCTCGAAACAGGGATCGAATGCTAGGTGGTCGCCGACATCATGTCGGAAGGGAGCATCGTGATCAACGCCAGGATGTTTGGCGAGATCGCACGCAAGTTGCCGGAGAGCACGGTTGCCATCGAAACCGGCGCCAACAACACGGTTGCGATCGAAAGCGGATCCTCCCGGTTCACCATCAAGTGCATGGCTGCGGAAAATTATCCCAAGCTCCCACTGGTGGAGGAGTCCGACCGCATCTCCCTCCCGCAGAAACTGCTGCGTGACATGATCCGTCAAACCCTGTTCGCGGTCAGCACAGACGAAAGCCGTCCGATCCTCAACGGCTGCTATATCAAATGCGAAGACCAGGTGGTCGAGATGGTCGCCATCGACGGATTCCGTCTGGCGCTCCGCCGCAGTGAAATCGGCGAAGATGTGCGCGCGATGTCCTTTATCGTCCCGGGAAAAGCATTGAACGAGACCGGGCGGATCCTCGAAAACGTCGATGATCCGGTCGAGATCTATTCCACCCAGAACCACATCCTGTTTGACACGGGCAAAGTACGGCTGGTTTCCCGCCTGATTCAGGGGGAATACATGAACTACCGCAGCTTTATCCCGACCGCGGCGGAGACGACGATTGTGATCTCCACGCAGTCCTTCCTGTCCGCGATGGAACGCGCCTCTCTCATCATCACCAGCGAAGACCGCAGGTATCCCGTCCGTCTGACGACTGACACCGACGACCAGCTGGTCATCAGCGCGACGACCGACGTCGGGGCGATGAAAGAAGAAGTGACGATTTCCTCGCTTGGCAGCAACATCGACATCGACTTCAACCCCAAATATTTCCTCGACGCCCTCAAAGCCATCGAAGACGAAGAGATCTCTGTGGTCTTCAACGGCAGCCTGGGTCCGTGCGTGATCCGCCCGGTCGAAGAAAACCGGTTCGCATATCTTGTTCTGCCCCTGCGCAAATAGGAGCGACATGGGAACGAAAGCGTTCACAGACGTCGCTCCTGGTGATGTGAGGGGCGACGGGGTCTTTTTGTTATGCGGGTAACCCGGATCGAACTGCACAATTTCCGGAACTATGAGAATTTGACTCTGGACGTCGAGCCGGGCATCAACGTCTTTTTCGGCGACAACGGCCAAGGCAAGACCAACTTGCTCGAGGCCGTTTACCTGTGCGCCTGTGCCCGCTCCCACCGCACGCCGCGTGATGTAGACCTGATCCGCAAAGGGACGGACGGATACACCGCTGGCGTGCGTTTTATGGATGCCCGTGGGTATGAGGAAGGCATCGAGATTACCTATCTCGACGCGTTGCCAGGAGACCCCCAGCGCGTCCGCGCGTCCCGTGTCGTTATGCGGGACGATGTGCGTCTGCATCGGATTGCGGACATGATGGGCGTCTTCAACGCGGTGATCTTTGCTCCGGAAGACCTGATGCTGGTCAAAGAAGGTCCTTCCAACCGGCGCCGGTATCTCGACATCCTCATTTCGCAGGTGCGCCCGTCCTATTTCTACGATCTCCAGGTGTTCCAGAAAGTGCTGCAGCAGCGAAACCGGCTGCTCAAACAACTCCGTGACCGGCCCAACGCCAAAGGGATGGAGGGGGTCGAAGAAGACGAACGCCGGCAATTGGACGTCTGGGACGTCTCTCTTGCCTCCGCTTCCGCCCGTGTGATCCACGAGCGCCTTCGCTACTCCGTTCGCATTGCGGAAAAGGCGGAAGCCTTCCACAAAAAGATCTCGTCCGGAAAAGAAGTGTTATCCGTGCGCTACAAGTCCGTATCCGGAATCAAGCCGGATATGGAGGTCGAGCAGATGGCCGACCTGTTGTATAAGAAACAAAAAGCAGTGGTTTACGATGACATCATGCGCGGACTTACAGCCGTCGGTCCTCATCGGGACGACCTCGAATTGTCTCTAGACGGCAACAATATGAGGCTGTATGCCTCCCAAGGACAGCAGCGATCCGCGGTATTGGCGCTCAAACAGGCCGAGCTGGCCATCGTCCGCGAAGAGACCGGAGACACCCCGGTACTGCTTCTGGACGACGTCATGTCCGAACTGGATACCAACCGCCGCGCCTCGCTTTTGGATGGGATGCGGGATGCGCAGGTTTTTGTGACCTGCACCGAAGCGGAGCAGTTTGACGACCAATGGGAGACGCTTGCCGGAGGGGATGGTCGACGTGCGATCCACTACTACCGGGTTGAGA
>JAAYKS010000065.1 GCA_012522285.1 Clostridiaceae bacterium
ACGAAAAAGCCGAACTGATGGCGCTCGTCCTCCGGGATGCTCTTGATGTATTCGTCCCGCAGCCGCGTCAGGATCTTTCCGGCGGAAATACCACCGTACCCGATCGAAGAGTACAGGTCGTCCAGCGAGGTGAGCGTATAACGGCGGAAAACCTTGTCCAGTACTTCGGACTTGAGCAGCTGCTGCGCGGTAAATCCCGACTTTTTCATCTCGCGTTCGAAGACTTCTCGTCCGCGGGCGATGTTTTCGTCCCGCATCTCGCGCTTGAACCACTGGTTGATCTTGCTGCGCGCGGAGGAGCTTTTGACGAGTTTGAGCCAGTCCCGGCTGGGCCCGTGCACCTTGTCCGAGGTGAGGATTTCGACGATGTCCCCGTTTTGGAGCTCGTAGGTCAGCGGCACGATCCGACTGTTGACCTTGGCGCCATACATTCGGTTGCCGATCCCGGAGTGGATGTTGTACGCAAAGTCGATCGGGACCGCCCCCGCGGGCAGCGCGACCACATCCCCCTTGGGAGTGAAGACAAAGACTTCTTCCGCGATCAGCCCGTTCTTGAGGGACTCCATGTATTCGCCGGCGTCCCGCATGTCTTTCTGCCAGTCCAGCAGTTGGCGGAGCCAGGCCATTTTTTCGTCCAGCGCGGTGGTGCCCGGGATTTGTTTTTTGTCTTCTTCTTTGTATTTCCAATGGGCCGCGATCCCGTACTCTGCGGTCCGGTGCATCGCAAACGTCCGGATCTGGACCTCGAAAGGCATGCCCTTGGGGCCGATCACCGTGGTGTGCAGCGATTGGTACATATTGGGTTTTGGCATCGCGATATAGTCTTTGAACCGTCCCGGAATCGGCCGGTACAGCTCGTGCACCACACCGAGGACCGAATAGCAGTCCGCGACCGAGTTCACGATGATCCGGGTGGCAAACAGATCGTAGATCTGGTCGAGGTTTTTGTTTTGCTGGTTCATCTTGCGATAGATGCTGTAGAAGTGTTTGGGACGGCCCTCGATCTCGCAGTGGATGCCCATGCGCTCGATCACCTGTTTGAGCTCGGTGATGACCTGGGAGACATAATGCTCGCGTTCGGACCGTTTTTGCGAGATCGAGCCGACCAGCTCATAAAACGCGTCCCGGTCCAGATAGCGCAGACAGAGATCCTCGAGTTCCCATTTCCATTTATAGATCCCGAGGCGGTGCGCGAGCGGGGCATAGATGTCCAGCGTCTCCCGCGCCTTTACCTGCTGGCGGTCGGGGGTCAAATGCTTCATTGTCCGCATGTTGTGCAGCCGGTCAGCCAGTTTGATCAGGACCACGCGGATGTCGCGCGCCATCGCGAGCAGCATTTTGCGGAAGTTTTCTGCCTGCACCTCTTCCTTGGAGGAAAAGGCCAGCCGGTCGAGTTTGGTGACACCATCCACCAGCTCGGCGATCTCTTCGCCAAATTCGGACGCGAGAAATTCGATCGAGAGACCGGTGTCTTCGACCGTGTCGTGCAGCAGCGCGGCCACCAGCGTCGCCGCTTCGGGTTCCAGCTCGGTCAGGATGAGCGCGACGGCCAAGGGGTGGATCGCATAGGGTTCGCCGGTGGCGCGAACCTGTCCCTCGTGGGCGTTGAGCATGAATTCGTAGGCCCGGACGATCCGGTCCGACTCGTCGGTTTTGCTATAGGCCCGGTAACGGCGGAGAAGGATGTCCAGCTCGTTCCGAAGATCGTCTTTGGTCTGGGCGTCCATGGGAATCAGCACCTTTCGCGGGCTTCGAGGATATAGCGGAACGATGCGCAGGCGTGCAGATTGGCTTTGCCTTCGATCGGGAGCAGCGTGATGTGGCGGCGCTCGACGCCGAGGACCTGCTGACGCAGCAATCCGGCCTCGTGGAATACCTCGAGGATGCGGGAAAGCCGGAACCAGTTGAGGTCGAGCCCGTAGCTGCGCGAAATCTTGCGGGCGAGCAGCGTCAGATCACACAACAGCGGATCCTCGGCAAAATTGGCGCGGATGTACTGGTAGGAAGAAGTGAACTCGGGCTTGAGCGGCACGAGGGAACGCAGTTCCAGACCGAGCCGCGCGGCGATGTCCGCCAAAGGCTCCTCCCGGAGACGCGCCTCCTGCTCGGCGGCGATCATCGGCTCGGAAGGCTCTTCGGCATCCGGTTGCGCCGCGGGACGGAGATCCCGGATTTTGAGTTGCAGATTTTCCTGCCCGTTCCAGAAGTTGATGTCCATCGAATAGGCGACGTCGACCCGGTCCCCGGGGCCGACCAGACCGTCAAACAGGTTCATGCCGAACCCGATGGCGGCGACCGGGCGGTCCATCCCCTCGCCTTGCAGCATCAGTTTGATGTGGTGGCCGTTGCCCAGCATCCACATGTCCCGGACCGTCAGATCCTCGGTCATGAAGATCGGTTCCCGGTTGCCTTCGCCAAATGGCGCCAGCCGGGCCAGGTCCCGCGCGTTTTCCTCCGTGATCATCGAAAGATCCATAGGCATGTCGATCCGGATCGTATGTCGGCTGGTTTCCGGCGTCAGGTGCTCGGACGCAAACGCGTTGACTTCCCGTTTGAACGCCTCCAGCGACCGCTCCTCCACCAGCATGCCGCACGCTTTGCGGTGGCCGCCGAACTTGAGGATGTGGTCTGAAGCCGCGGTCACCGCGCCCAGCATGTCGAACTCTCCGAAGGAGCGCGAGGAACCCCGATAGAGCCCCTCTTCTCCCGCCAGCACGACTGCGGGGCGGCAGAACATCTCGGCCAGCCGCGACGCGACAATCCCGATGATGCCCTGATGCCATCCCTCTTTGTGGACAATCAGCATGCCTTTGCCGGAAAAATCAAAGGACTCGTCGATCATCCGAGAGGCTTCGCCGATGATCTCGGTTTCCACGTCTTTGCGTTTTTGATTGTCCGCGCACAGTGCCTGCGCGATCGCGTCCGCTTCGGCGACATCCTGCGTCAGCAGGAGCTCGACCGCGCGGTTTGCGTCCCCCATTCGTCCCGCGGCGTTGAGCCGGGGTGCCAGGGTAAACCCGACCATTGCCGAGGTCACCGGTTTGTTGCACATATTCACGTAACGCAACATCGAGGCGATCCCGATGTTGTCCTGGCGTTGGATGCTCTGGATGCCATAATGCACCATGACCCGGTTTTCCCCGATCAGGGGCATGACATCCGCCATCGTGCCCAATGCCGCAAAGTCGAGATATTCCCGCCAGAGTTCCCCGAGACCCATGCGCAGGCTGAGCGCGTGGACCAGCTTGAGCGCGACACCCGCGCCCGACAGCCCCTGGAAAGGATAGGTCTCGCCGGGTCGGCGGGGATTGATGATGGCGCGGGCATCTGTCGGGAGGGATGCTTTGCACTCATGGTGGTCGGTCACCACCGTCTCGATGCCCCGCGCGGCCATTTCGGTGATTTCCGCATCTCCCGATATGCCGCAGTCGACTGTAATGACCAATGCGCACCCGGCCGCCTCGGCGGCGTCGATGCCGGTGTCCGACAGCCCGTACCCCTCGGTCAGTCGGTCGGGGATGTAAAAGAGACAATCCGCACCAGCCCGCCGCAAAAACGAGGTGACGATCGAGGTGGCGGTAATGCCGTCGACATCATAGTCGCCGTGCACCATGATTCGGCTCTTGCGGCGGACATGCTCGAGTACCACGTCCACCGCGGTCTCCATCCCCAGCATCTGAAAGGGGTCGCAAAACCCGTCGGCCGGCGGATGGAGAAACGCCTCGGTCTCGGCGGCCCCGTGGACGCCTCGCGCGGAAAGAAGCCGCGCCAACAGCGGTGGGGCGTTCCCCAACTCCGCGCGCGGGGCCGACAGAACCGTGTCCTGTGACGGCATCTTCCAATCTTTCCTTACCAACAGAGCCAAAATCCGCCTCTTTCCGGGCTGTTCAGCCCGTCTGATGATCCTTATAATCCGTTTATTATAGCATCTAGCACAACACAACCGCCCGATTCGTCCCGCAATTTCCAGCAAAATGTCCCAACCATGCAAAAAGTCCGGAATCCTGCTGGATTCCGGACGTCCGCTGCATATCGCACAAACCGGATATCCGGCTCAACGCTTGCGTTTTCTGGCTGCTTCGGATTTCTTCTTGCGTTTGACACTGGGCTTCTCGTAATGCTCGCGTTTTCTTACTTCAGCAAGCACACCGGAGCGGGCGCATGAACGTTTGAACCTTCTGAGCGCGCTGTCAAGGGATTCGTTTTCCTTTACTCGGACTTCCGACACTTTTCTCCCTCCCCTCTCCGGTGAAATCACATAACCAACCGCGGAATCTCCGCGCCTGTTTGCGGCTTATGTATTATAACTGCACCGGGTGCACCACGTCAACCAATCGGAATCGGCCCGGGAGGCCCGACGGCGACGAACCGAGAGCCGTTATAAATCGCGATTCCTGCCGCGTCGCAAGTCAGCGGATACGCTCTCCGAGCGGCTCTCCACCCAGCAAGTGGTAGTGGACGTGCGCGACGGACTGGCCGGCATCGGCACCGCAGTTCGCGATCAGGCAGAAACCGGACGCATCGATCCCGAGGGCGTGCGCGGTGCCAGCCACCGCATGTGGCAGCGCCTGCGCCGTATCCGCGGACGCCGGGTCATCCGCGAGTGCCAGCAAGTCCGGCCAATGACGCCGGGGCAGCAGCAGCACATGGATCGCGGCCTGCGGGTGGAGGTCGCGGATCGCGACGTACGCCGCATCTTCATAAACGACGGTCGAGGGGATCTCCCCGCGGATGATTTTACAAAACACACAATCCGGCATATTCCGCCTCCGTTGTCCGGGCGCTTAGTCTGTCAGCGCCCGCTGGATCCTGTCCGCGGTTTCGCGGATCACCTCGTCCAATCGCGACGCGTCCCGTCCTCCGGCCTGCGCCATGTCGGGACGCCCGCCGCCCCCGCCGCCCGTCGCCCGGGCGGCTTCACGCACGAGATCCCCAGCCGACACGCCCGCACGCACCGCATCCGGGGTCGCCATCGCGACGAAAAGCACTTTCCCGCCGGTCGCGGCGGCCAGAAACACCACCCCTTCGCCGATGCGGTCGCGTACATGGTCGGCCATCCGGCGCAAGGTGTCCGCGTCCGGTGCCTCCACCCGCGCGGAGACCGTACGGAAGGATCCGCAGGTCTGCGCACCTGAAACCAGCCCGTCCGCGGCGGACACCGAGGACGCAACGGCTTGTTCAGCCAATTTCTTTTCCAGAGACTTGTGTTCCGTCAGGAGCGTCTCGATCCGCCTCGGCAACTCTTGCGCAGGTACCTTGAGCGCCGCGAGGGAGGCGGCGAGGATGTCCGCATCCGCCCGGACTTCGTCGAACGCCGCCTGTCCGGTCACGGCTTCGATCCGGCGTACCCCGGACGCGACCCCGCCTTCGGACAGCATACGGAACAGGCAGGCCTGAGACGAGGACCGCAGGTGGGTGCCGCCGCACAGCTCACGGCTGTAGCCGCCCACCCGTACCACGCGCACATGGTCTCCGTATTTATCGTCAAACAGCGCCATCGCACCCGATTGGCGCGCTTCGTCCAGGGTCATCAGGTCGGTTTCGACCGCGAGGTCTTCGAGGATCGCGGCGTTCACCAGCCGCTCCACCTCCGACCGTTCGGCCGGCGTCAGCGGCTGGTAGTGGCTAAAGTCAAATCGCAATCGATCCGGGGAGACCGCGGATCCCGCCTGCGCGACATGCTCGCCCAGTACAATACGCAGTGCCTTGTGGAGCAGGTGTGTCGCGGTGTGGTTGCGGGCGGTCGCCAGACGTCTCGCCCGATCGACTGACAGCTGCACCTCGTCGCCCTGCCGTATCTTTCCGGTCTCGATCTTGCCTTCGTGCAGGTAGATGCCCGCACCGGTTTTGCGGGTGTCGGACACGGTCACGGTCGTCCCGTCACCAGAGATCTCGCCGCGGTCTCCGGTCTGTCCGCCCGCTTCGGCATAGAAGGGACTGCGGTCTGTCACGACCAGCACATGGTCGCCTACATTGGCTTCTTCCACGATTGTTTTGTCGTCATTGTCTCCTGACGTCCTGACAAGAAGCAGGACCGTCGCCACCTCTTCCAGCCGGTCATATCCGGTAAAAATCGTGGGAGGAAGATCTCCGAAGGCGTCCAGACCGTCCGGTCCCTCCCAGGCGGAAGCGGTTTTCGCCCGCAGCGCGGCGCGCGCCCGTTCCTTTTGCCGGCGCATCGCATCGGCAAATCCGGCCTCGTCGATACCGATTCCCTGTTCTTCCGCGATTTCGCGCGTCAAGTCCAGCGGGAAGCCGTAGGTGTCGTGGAGCAAGAACGCGTCTTTCCCGTCCAGGATGTCCGATCCCGCGGCCCGTGTCTCATCGAGCAGGCGTTCCAGCACGGCAGAGCCCGCCTGGATGGTTTCGGCAAACCGCTCTTCTTCGATCCGGATCACCGTCTGGAAGGTTTCGCGTTTGCGGATCAGCTCCGGATACGCCTCCCCCGACTCCCGCACGACCGTGTCCACGATCTTGTGCAGGAACGTCCCTTCGATGCCGAGCAGGCGGCCAAAGCGCGCCGCACGGCGGAGGAGGCGGCGCAGCACATACCCTCTCCCCTCGTTGGAGGGCAGGATGCCGTCCGAAATCATGAAAACCGTGCTGCGGATGTGGTCGGTCACCACCCGGATGGCAATGTCGGTTTCTTGGTTTTCTCCGTACCGCGCGGAAGCGATGGCACAAACATGGTCCAGGATTGCGCGGATCGTGTCGACCTCGAACAGGTTGTCGACATCCTGCATCAGGCAGGCAAACCGCTCCAGACCACCCCCGGTATCGATGTTCCGTTTTTCGAGCGGCGTGTAGCTGCCGTCCTCTTCCCGATTGAACTGGGTGAACACCAGATTCCAGAATTCGACAAATCGGTCGCAATCGCAGCCGACTTTGCAGTCCGGTTGGCCGCAGCCCTTGTCCGCTCCGCGGTCGAAAAAGATCTCGGAACTCGGGCCGCAGGGCCCGGTCCCGTGTTCCCAGAAGTTGTCTTCTTTTCCCAGCCGGACGATGCGTTCCGCTGGCAGTCCGATGTCATTTTTCCAGATGTCATATGCCTCGTCGTCTTCGAGATAGACCGACGCGTACAACCGGTCGATCGGCATCTCGAGCACCTGGGTAACAAACTCCCACGCAAAGGCAATCGCCTCTTTTTTGAAGTAGTCCCCAAACGAAAAATTCCCCAGCATTTCAAAAAAAGTGCCGTGCCGAGAGGTCTTGCCCACTCGCTCGATGTCGGGTGTGCGGATGCACTTCTGGCAGGTGGTGACACGGGGGGCGGGCGGGGTCTGGGCGCCGGTAAAATATGGCTTGAACGGGGTCATACCGGCGTTGATGAGCAGGATCGACGGGTCGTTGCGCGGCACCAGCGGAAAGCTGGACAACCGCATGTGTCCCTTGGATTCGAAATACGCGAGGTATTTCTCCCGGATTTCGTTCAGTCCCATCTTGCGCATAACGTGTCCTCCCGCCATCAAATGAAAAGCAGGCCCGTTTCCGGTTTGCACGCTCCGCTGGCCGGAAGGGCCGATTGAGCAGAATTCTACACCAAAAAACGTACGGCAACAAGCGCACACGGATCACCATGTATTATACTGGAAAGCAAAAGTCCTCGCGGCGCTGCCGCTGACTCGACCTCAAAGGAGATCATATCCATGCCGAAATGGGACGGCATCGTGACCGTGCCGGACGTGTTGTTGCCGGCCCGCGATGTAGAATACGCCAAATGGGCGGTGGTCGCCTGTGACCAGTTCACCTCTGCCCCCGCCTACTGGCAAGAAGCTGCGGCGCTGGTGGGAGAGAGCCCTTCAGCGCTTTCTCTGGTGCTGCCCGAAGTGTATCTTGCCGAGTCCCCGGACCGGATCGAAGCCCGCATCGCGGACATCAATCAACAGATGGAGGCGTATCTTCGCACGGGCGTCCTGACGGACACAGGCCGGTGCGCGGTGCTCACGCGGCGCTCGGTGCCCGGTTTAGCGGACCGGACCGGTCTGGTGCTGGCGATCGACCTCGAAAGATATGAATACGAGCCGGGCAACACCGCTCCGATCCGCTCCTCCGAAGGAACGGTACTGGAGCGCATTCCGCCCCGTGTCCGCATCCGCGAAAACGCCCCGCTGGAACTCCCGCATGTGCAGCTGCTAAGCGACGATCCGGACGGGACGGTCCTCGACCCCCTCCTCGCGCTGTGCGACGCCGGGCGGTTCGACCTGCTCTACGACACCCCGCTCATGCTGGGCGGAGGATGGGTCAAAGGCTGGCGCATCCCCGCGGAGGATCCGGCGCTGGAGGCGGCTTTCGACGCGCTGTTCCAACTGCCCTCCTGGCGCGAACACAAGCTCCTCCTGGCGGTCGGCGACGGCAACCACAGCCTGGTCACCGCCAAAGCGTGCTGGGAGCGGATCCGGCCTACCGCTGCCCCCGGCCATCCCGCGCGCTACGCGATGGTGGAACTGATCAATCTGCACGATCCTGGTCTGGTGTTCGAACCGATCCATCGGGTCCTGTTCAGATGCTCCAGCGACACGTTGCTTGCGTTCGCTCGTGACTGGTTTGCCGGACCTGGTGTACAGGACGGACCGGTCGAGGTGCTGGAGGGCTCACTGGCGGAAGCGTGTGCCAACGGAGCAGGACCGGACGGATGTACCGTCTCGGTCGTCGGCGGTCCTGCGCCCGTCTCACTCCGGTTCCCGCCCTCCGAACGGCTCGCGGTCGATCGCCTCCAGCCGATGGTTGACGCACTGGCCAACCGCCCCGGCATCACCGTCGACTATATCCACGGCGACGACGCGCTCCGCGCGCTGGCCGGCCCCGAAACGACCGGAATCCTGATGCCATCCCTCCCCAAATCCCGCTTTTTCAAAGACATCGCGACCAACGGGGTCTATCCCCGCAAAACATTTTCGACCGGTGAAGCAGAGGGCAAGCGATACTATATCGAAGCCCGCAGAATCCGATAGAGGGACGCGATGGGAATCGAGACAGCAGGACGTGTACCCAAGACCGTCTGCGTGATCGGCGGCGGGGTGACAGGCCTCACAGCCGCCTATCGACTGGGCAAGGCGGGGTATCTGGTTACGGTGGTCGAACAGAACCCCGAGGCCGGCGGCATGTTGTCCTCCTTTTTTACAGGCGGGAGCCGTCTCGAGCACATCTACCATCATATTTTCACCAGTGACACCCACGTGCGGTCCCTCGCGGACGAGCTCGGACTCGAGGACCAAATCGAATGGTACCACCCCCGGGATGCGCTCCTGTCCGGCAGGCATCTGTACCCCTTTACGGGACCGATGGATCTACTGCGTTTTCGGGCGATCCCATTGTGGGACCGGATCCGGACCGGACTGCTGGTGCTGCGCGCCGGGCGCATGCGTAACTTCGCGGCACTCGAGCAGCAGACCGCGGCGGACTGGCTGCACAGGCAAGGCGGACGGCGGGCGTATGAGACCCTCTGGAAACCTTTGCTGCGCGCCAAGTTCGACACCGACGCAGAAGAGGTGTCCGCGGTGTGGATCTGGAACAAGTTCAAGCTCCGCGGCGGTTCCCGCAAAGGCGGCAAAGGCCGGGAAACGCTGGGGTATATGCGGGGCAGCTTCGGCCGCATGGTCGACCGTCTGGTCGAGGAAATCGGGGCGGTCGGCGGCAGCGTCCTCACCCGCACCACCGCTCTGGACATCTCCAAGCGGGAGAACGGCGGGTACGCGGTGACCTGTATTCTGGAAGACTGCAGTGCGCGCACCTTGTCCTGCGACGCGGTCGTCGCCTGTATTGCCGGACGGCAGTTTGCCAATATCGCCGGCGCACTCCGCCTTCCCCGGGAGTATCTGGAGAAAGTCACGTCAGTCACACACAAGGCCAATCTCTGTCTCACACTGCGGATGTATCATCCGCTGACCGATTTCTACTGGACCACAATCTGCGACAGTCTCCCCTTTGTGGTGATGGTCGAGCACACCAACCTGACCGGCACCGGTCCCTATCGGGGTGCGGTGGTCTATCTGTCCCGCTATCTGGGTATCACCGATCCGCTGTGGACCTGTACCGACGACGACATCTACCGGCTCTTCTGCGGCGAGCTGGATCGGATTCTTCCCTCCTTCTCCTCTTCGCAGGTCATCGAATGGCGCGTCCGGCGTACACGATACGCCCAGCCGGTCGTTTTGAGGGATTACGGACAGCGGGTGGCGGGCATCGACACACCGGACCCGGGTGTCAAACTCGCCGGCATGGCGCAGATCTACCCCCAGGACCGCGGTGTCAACTACGCGATCGCGCTGGCCGGCCGTGCCGCGTCGGCGGTGGAGGCCTATCTTGAAGAAAAACCGGAATCCTGATCCCCTTCCCGGAAAAACACCGCCGGAGCCGGGCAGCACCCGGTCCGTGCGATGGCTGTGGGTGCTGCTGCCGCTGTTACCCGCACTGCTCGCTCCCTTTGTACTGCGCGGCGACTGGCTCTCCTTTCTCCGCTGGTGGGGAGCTCTCCTTTTTCCCTCCTTGCTGCTTTTCCCCACAGCCGCACGCCTGTTCGGGTTCCGCGCGGACGCGGGCTACCTGTTTTCCAAACCACTGTCCATGGCGGCGGGAGCTTTGGCGGTCTGGACCTTGTCCTACCTCCACCTGCTGCCCTTTACCCGTCCGGTCATTCTGGGTGTACTGGCGGTATTTGGAGCCGCCAACCTGATCCCACGCAAGGGACGATCCTGCTGGGTGCGGGTCGCCCGCTCTCCACGCCTGCTCCGTCGAATCGCCTGCGGGGAGACGCTGTTCGGGCTCCTTCTCCTGTTTGCCTCCTACGCGCGGGCGCTCAAACCCGCCATCGAATCCATCCCGGAAAAATTCATGGACTACGGTTACATGATGTCCCTGATGCGCACGCTCTGGCTGCCCGGCCAGGACATCTGGCTGGCGGGCGAGTCTTTCAACTATTACTACTTTGGGCAGTACGTATATACCTATCTGACCAAGCTCACGGGCATGTCGCCTGCCATCACCTACAATCTCGGCATGGCGACGACCTTTGCACTCAACTTTGCACTCTCCTATGCGGTGGTCTACGCGCTGACCGACCGGCTGCTGGCTGACCGGATCCGCACCGGGGCAGGACGGCTGCACCGGGCAAAATACGCCCCGGTGACAGCGGGGCTACTCGCTGGGTTGATGGTCCAGATCGCGGGCAATGCCCACGCGTTTTTCTATGACGAAAAAAGCGTCGGCAACCTGTTGCTCCGCGCGCTCCAACGGATCGGGGTAGATGTGGGAACCAAGGTCTCGGGGTATTTTTTCCCGGATTCCACCCGGTTCATCGGCTACAATCCGGACGTGCCGGACAAAACCATCCACGAGTTCCCGTATTACTCCTTCCTGGTCGCCGACCTCCATCCCCATCTGATCAATCTCACCTTTGTGCTGCTCTTTTTGGGCGTGCTGCTGGTGCTGTATCGTTCCCCGAGACTGCAGGAGACCGCGCGGCAGGCCGTGCGCCTCCGCTCGGCGCTCCTGGCGCGGGAAGATCCGAACTGGTTCCGCCTGGAATGCCGGGGCGCTGTGGGGCGTGCCGCCTCCTGGGTGCGCGAGCCGGCTCTGCTGACGGCGGGGGTACTGCTCGGCATTTTTACGATGTGCAATTTTTGGGACCTCGTGATCTACCTCGCGGCCGCGGGTATCATCCTGCTGCTGGCCAACATGCACGGACACGGCAGTCTCTTCGGGTGGGAGGCGATCCCGGTTTTCACGCTCCAGATGCTACTGATCCTGCTCCCCTTCCTGGTGGTCGACGCGCCGGTTGTCGCCTGGCTGCTCTACGGAGCGGCGTTTGCGGGGTGTTGCCTGCTGACCATTCTTGTCGCGGATCCGCTGACGATGGCCGGAGCCCAGGTCGCGCTGCTGTTCTGGATCGCCAACACGGTCTCCCTGCCCTTCGCGCTGTCCTTCCAACCGATGTCCAAGGAGATCGCGCTGGCATCGAGTCATACCCGGCTGTTCCAGTTGGTCATGCTCTGGGGCGTCCATGTCGGAGTCGGACTGGTGTTTTTGCTCAGAACGCTCCTGGCGAAGCGCCGCAACCGGACCGGCCGCGACCAGCCGCTCGAAACCCCGTGGCCGGGGATGCGCGAGGCCCGCGGTCCCGTCGCGCGGTTCCTCTGCGGGCTCCATCCGCAGGACCTGTTCGTGTGTGCGCTGTTCCTCTGCGGGTGCGGGTTGATCCTCCTGCCGGAACTCGTCTACGTCGTGGACATCTACCGCGGGACCTATTCGCGCGCCAACACCATGTTCAAGTTCACTTATCAGGCGTTTGTACTGCTTTCGCTGGTGGCCGGGTACGTCACTGTGCGATTCTGGATGCAGGCCGCAGACCGGCCGGGACGGCGCGCGCCCTGGATCGCGGCGGGGATGATCTCCCTCGCGCTTTTGATCCCTTTCCACTTTCCTCTGACCGGTTCGGTTCTCACCTGGACCATGAACTATTCCCCCGCTTTTTACTCCGGTCTGGACGGAAGCTTCCAGATCGGCCGGATCGACAGCGGCGTGGTGCCCGGCAATGCTCCCAACGAGCTGCAGGACGACCTGGACTGCATTCGCTGGTTCAACGACAACGTCGACGGCCAACCGACCTTGCTGGAGATGTTTGGCAAGAGTTACCGGGACAATTGCCGTATCTCGGTGTTTACCGGATTGCCGACCGTGCTCGGGTGGGAGACCCACGAACATCTCTGGCGCACCAGCCGGGATACGCCCGACGCCTGGAGTACGGTCGTCGCCCCGCGGCAGCGGAAGATCCTCGACTTTTATGCGTTTCGCGACGAGACACAGGCGCACGCTTTTCTCGACAAGTACTAAGTCCGATACATCGTCGTCGGGGCGATTGAACGCTCCATCGCGGGTCGGCTGATGGAAAACGACGGGTATACGCACGAAGCGTTTGCAATCCCCGACGAACACATCCGGAGCCTGGGCGAAGTCGTATTCGAACGCCCGACCCTGTATGTCGTACAGGTGGCGGCAGCGCCCTGAACCCATTTCCGTACCTCGCATCGATTAAAAACGGACGGCCCGCAATAGATGCGGACCGTCCGTTTCATTCACAAAAAGACAGGACCTGTAAGGATGCCGCGGGTCAGAACTGCAGCAAAGACGCCCGCAATACGCCGTCCAGCTGCGACAGCCGGTCCAGCAGTTCGGGTTCGACCGGAGAGTCCACGCTGATGAACGCCTGGGCGCGCATTTTGTCCCGCTTGCGGCCCCAGTGCAGAGTCGCGATGTTGATGTCGTTCTGCCCCAGGATGGTGCCAACCCGCCCGATCACGCCGGGCACGTCGTTGTTCTGCATCGCGAGCACATAGGGGGACAGCTCGAAGTCCATGTGGTACCCGAAAAAGTCGACCAGCACTTCGGAGTCTTTCCCGAAGATCGTGCCCGACACCGACAGGTCCTTTTCCTCCGAATAGAACTTGACGGTGATCAGGCTGTTATAGCGCTCCAGCTGCGTGTTCTTGGACTCCTCCACTTCGACGCCGAGCATGTCGAGATGGGACTTGACATTGACAAAGCTCACCCGCTCGCTGGTCACGGTCGACACGAATCCCTTGAGCACGGAAAGGGTCAAAAGACCGGTCTCCAGCTCCGCCAGCTCTCCGCTGTAAATGATCTCGATTTTCCAGACCCGCGCCTTCTCCGCCTGATAATAGATCGCGCCGAGTTTGGATGCCAGGCTGATGTAGGGTTTCATCTCGGACAGTCGGCCCCCGATCGCAGGCATGTTGATCGCGGCGATGATCTCGCCGTCGAGGGCGTCCGCGACCATCTCGGTGACCGCGGAACCGACATTTGCGTTCGCCTCGTGAGTAGACGCGCCCAGATGGGGGGTGACGATGCAATGGGGATGGGTCAGCAGCGGATGGGTGTAGTTCTGCTCTCCCGGTACGGCGTCGTAATTGGGTTCGTGATCGAACACGTCGAGTCCGGCGCCTGCCACATGACCGGAAACCAACGCGTCGTACAGCGCCTGCTCGTTGACCAGTCCGCCGCGCGCGGCATTGACGATCCGCACGCCCGGTTTGCACAGCCGGAGCTGCGGGGCGTCGATCATGTTGTGGGTCTCCCGTGTTTTGGGAGTGTGCAGGGTGATCAGGTCGGCTCGCTGCAGCAGTTCCTCCAGCGTGCCGCACCGGGTGACGCCCAGGCGCTGGAAACGGGAATCGACCACATACGGGTCGTATCCGATCACCTCCATGCCGATGCCCTTGAGCTTGCGTGCGACAATGGAGCCGATCCGACCCAGCCCGATGATGCCAGCGGTCTTGCCCTCGAGCTCGTTTCCAATAAAGAGGGAGCGCCGGAAATCGTCCCGGCGCGCCGCCTCGTTCGCTTCGGTCAGATGGCGGAACACCGCGAAAGCCAGGGCGACCGCGAGTTCCCCCGCAGCCATGATGTTGGCTTCGGGCGTGTTGACCGCGATGATTCCCTTGGCGGTACAGGCATCGACATCGATGTTGTCGATGCCGTTCCCCGCGCGACCCACCACCTTGAGGCTTGCGGCGTTCTCCAGCAGGGAGGCGTCGACGCGGGTCACGCTGCGCACGATCAGCGCGTCATAGGGGGTGATCACCGCTTTGACTTCGTCTTGCGAAAGCCCGAGTCGGACATCCACGTCGAAGCCGCGGTCCTGGAGATAGCGGATGGATTCATCCGCGATTTTTTCGGTTACCAGAATTCTCATGGTACGGGGTTCCTCCTTGGTCTGTTGGAGATGGCGCCGGGAAACCACATTATCCGACAAGGGCGTCGATCGCGTCAAGCAATCCTTCGATCTCCGTCAGGGTGGCGTCGGCCATGTGAGCGATCCGGAAGGTGCGCCCTTTGAGAGCGGCATATCCGTCCGATATTTCGTACCCCCGCTCCGCCAGTCCCGCGGACAGGGTGGCAAACGGGAGGTTCCGGGTGTTGTCGACACAGGTGACGGTATTGGACAGATACCGCTCGTTGGAATAGAGAGCAAACTGCTCCCGCGCCCAGGCACGGACGCGCTCTGCCATCGCGGTGTGGCGCGCAAACCGGTTGTCGAGACCCTCCGCGAGAATGCGGTCCAGCTGGTAATCCAACGCGAACATATGCGGGAGTGAGGGGGTGGACGGGTATTGGTGATTCCTGACGCGCACAAAATCGACCAATTCGACATAGTCGAAATACAGTCCGCGATGCGGGACCTTCTTAGCCGCCTGGTACGCCTTTTCCGACACACTGGCCACGGCCAATCCGGGGGGAAGCCCGAGACACTTCTGGGAGGAGGTGATGCAAATGTCGATACCGCTGCGGTCCACCTCGATCCGGTGCCCCCCGAGCGAACTGACCGCGTCCACGCAGAACACGACCTCCGGATGGCGTGCCAGCACCGGAGCGAGTTCATCCAGATTGTTGGCGACCCCGGTCGCTGTCTCGTTATGGGTGATGGCGACCAAATCGTATTGCCCCGTAGAGAGCGCCGCCTCGACCTGTTCCGGTGTGGTGGGCTGTCCGAGTTCGGACTGGATCAGATCCGCCGGGATCCCGTTGGCGGTACACATGCGATACCAGCGATCCCCGAACGCTCCGATGGAAAAGACCGCGGCTCGTTTTCCGGTACAGGAACGGACCGCGCCCTCCATCAGACCACTACCGGACGAAGTGGACAGGATGATTTCGTTATCGGTGTACATCACCTGACGGAGTTTGCCGGCGATTCCGCGCTGGAGTGCGGATGCCTGGGCGGTACGGTGCCCGATCATGGGGGTTGCGAGGCGCGCAAGCACGTCCTCCCGCACTTCGACCGGGCCGGGAATAAAAAGTTTCTTTCTCATGGCGGATGGTTCCTCTCTCGGAATGTAAACATCCAGGCCGAAGCCTGGATGCCGACTTTCAGGATGGGTTTCGATCCGGACACGCGACGGCGCGGATCAGGGCGCTTCGGTCGTGGTCGCCTGGGTCGCGGGCGGTTCGGTCGCGGCCGGTATCGCCGGGATCATCAGCACATTGTCCACATAGAGCGGATCGCCCTCGACCATGCCGTTCGCGTCACGGATCAACTGGACAAAATATCCGCTCCCGTCGTCGTAGAAATACAGCGCAATGCGGTACAAGGTGTCTCCGGGCCGGATCTTGTAGGTCGTGGGGAGTTCTTTGGGGGTGGCGGGATCGATGGTTCCCGGCCCCGCCTGCGTGGTCTGACCCGGCAACGTGGTCTGGCCGGGTTCTGTGGTCTGGCCGGACGGCAGGGTTGCACTCGTCGTCGGGGCGGTAGTCCCCGGCGTCGTCTGTCCGGTGACAGTCGTCGTGCCGGACGGCACCGTGGTCGGGGTGGGATCCTTGGGATCGCGGAAGATCAGGTAAAGAGCGACCACCAGCGCGACCGCGACCACCGCGATCAGCAGATAAGTGCCCAGTCGGCTGCGTCCATACGCGGGGGCGTCGCCGTCCTCTTCGTCGTCTCCCGGATCGGGATACACGTCACCGCGGCGGTTGCGGGCATTGTAGTCGGGAGTCCGCTGCCGGGCGGAAGCCATGACGGACTCGGTGGCATAGGAGTCCTGCTGGATATCGGGGATGTCCAGCGCGGGGAATTCATCCCCGGCAGGCTCCACGGGAATCTCTTCTTCCCAGACCGCCGGCGCTTCCGTGTAGTCTACGCGCTCGGGCAGCGGCGCAAACGGTTCGGCAGGAATTTCCTCAAGCTCTTCGGGCGCCTGCTCGAACATCGCGGGGACAGCGGACAGGTCGTCCGGCTGCACCGGAAGCGAGGACAGAACAGGCGGTACGACCGCGACAGGAGCGGCGGCTTTCTTGCCGATCCAGCTGCCGCGCGTGGACTTGTCCGCGACGGTTGCGCTCTCGACAAATCCGATCATGAACTGCAGGGATGCACCCGGACTTTTCGCCGAGGCTTCCGTGATGATCATGCCTGCGGCTTCGCATTGGTCCTCCGCCTCGTAGAGAATCCGGAGCACCTCACGCTGTCCGAGGGCGTCCATCACTTCGCGATTGCATACGATCAGGCAATCGTCCATCTGGAGCTGCGCAATATTGGAATAGCGGACCGTGCCCGCCACTCCCGCACAATACATATCAAGCCCTTCGACCGGGCGGCCAAAGGCATCGATCTCTTCCATTTCGAATTCGTCGTCCGTCAGCGGATAGAGGATGTCGTTGCGGTAAAGATAGGAACAGCCGCGTCCGATCGTAATCGAGGCGATCTCTTGATCCTTTACGACTATGCCGGCAAAATAGGGTTGCCGAACCCCCGCGTGCTGCAGCGTCATACGGCCCGCGACCGCGACACCGCAGTCGGCGAGCTCGTTGATCTCGGCGTCTATATTGCGGCCGGTCTTCTTTACGTCGTTGAGGATGCGGTCAAGATGGGGACGGACCGCCGCGATTTCCGCCTGCGGGTCTTTCCCCGCCGCGGCCTGGTGTGCGAACACCGCAAAAAAGGAGCCGCGATCTTCCCTGTCCAGCGAGATGTCTGCTGCGCGGCTCTCCCGGCGACCGGTCAGCCTGCCATCCAAATAAAAAGCGTCCGATGCTCCCTGTCCGGGAAAATATCTTGCCGTAACCGTGGTGGCGATCCGGGTGATCTTGGCCATATTTGCACCTCCGGAATCTGATTTGAAGCGGAAAGCCGCGTCCTGCGCGTGCATCCGTTTGATGCTTTGCACATTATACCATACCCCCGTATCGGCAGCGCACTGTTCGGAAATCCAACAATACACTCTTCCGGGGATGAGATTTTGAACTAATTTCTCCCCGCTTCCCCTTGTGCCGCGGACGTCTCATGCCGGCCGGCGGCGTGCAGAGCCGCGGCCTGCGACGCCGCGGTGAACCCGTGCGCACGAGTGAGGACGCCGCTCAGCAATGTCGCTTTGTCCGCGCCTTCTGCCGCGGATGTGCCATAGGTCCGGACCAGGTCGGCCGCGACCGGATCCTCCAGGCCAAACAGGCGGGTGGTCGCATGGATGTACGACGACTCCATACCCAATACCACCGCATAAGGGAAACATAGAATCCAGGTCTGCGCATCGGGCCTGCCGCTCGCGTCTCCCCAGGCTGTCCGGCCCGTGGCGGTCCGGCGCAGGTATGCACCGAATGATTTGAGATCTGCACGCATCGCTTTTCCCAACGCGGTATACCGCCGGCAACGGAACCCGTAGACGGCAAACAGCACAGCCGGCAACAGCAACAGTAACCCGGTCAAGTCGCCTTCCA
>JAAYKS010000406.1 GCA_012522285.1 Clostridiaceae bacterium
GCCCTATTTGATGGTCGCCTGTACCGACTCGCGGCACTTCTGCCGGATCTCCGACTACGTATTGCGGTTTTCGGCAATGGAAATCGCAGCGGATCAACTGGCCTCTATCCACAATGCGGATGAACGCATTACGACGGATGCGGTGCTTCAGTGTGTCGCATTTTACAAGGTACTGGTCCTGAAACTCTAATAAGGATGCGACGCCGATGTGCGTCGCATCCTACAAGGAACTGGTTCTCGGGCTCTGATCTGGAATCGAATCAGTCGGCGTTGTCGCTCCCGTTCGTGCCGGACGCGGTCGCGTCCATGTCTCCGTGCGTCCCGTCGTCGACATACGCGAGGCCGTTGACGCCGTCGTCCACGATCACTTTGGATGGTGGGAGCAAGAGCAGATCGGGATGCAGGAGCAATCTTCGCAAAAGGCGCATCGAAACCGCATAATAATGGCCGTCGCACACTCTTTCGTCGGTAACGAATTTGAGTCCGATACTGCGTGACGCGCGGGTCGTCCCGTCCGGCTGGACCACATGCCGCAGCTGTTTCCGTCCCATCGCGACAAAGATCGTACAATTGCCAAATTCATACAGGTGATGGTAGATCGGGCCGATCCCGAGTGATCCGACATTGGTGAAAAAGACGCTGCAGTGCCAGGGACTGGCTTTGTGAATGAGTTTGGGCATCAACCCGACGTTGTCGGTGTGCCGCAACATGCCGATCAGAAAGCGCACGACCGGCGAGGGAAACATTCCGATCAGGCGGGAGGCGTTGTCCGAATTGTTTTTCACTTCGGCCGGTTTGTTGGCCTCCAGCTCTTCCTGCGTGCGGCGGACGATATCCGCGAGGGTATCGCGCTCGCCGAAGATCGGCTTGATCATGGTCTCCTCGCCCTTGTCCGACAGTGAGCGCTTGATTGCGATCGAGATGCTGATATGTGTCCGGGTGTAGAGCTTGTTCCACATGACGAAACGGTTGAGGTAAGGCCGCTGGGAAATTACACGGACCAGCGCGGCCATAAAGATGTGCATGACCGTGAGCCCCGGAATTTCCTCCCGGTGCGCGTCCACAAATGTCTCCAGCCCGTCGATGGGAATGTCTTCGTCGAAAAAATTCTGTGCGTCTACCCGGGAGCGCAGCACGAACGGGATGATGCGGAACACCGTGTCGACGTTGCGCACCCTCCAGCCGTCGTAGCGGTCAAACAGGCCCCTCTTTTTTACCAACGGCATCGTCGTACTCCTTTTGCGGGAGAATCGGTTGTCCTCAGTATAGCAGAGAGCACATTACGGAATCTGTGTTTGGGAAGGGGGTGTCGAAAATGTTCCGTTCCGTTCGATTTCATACGCTTTTTCCGCGTCAAACAACCAGATGTAACGCGACCGCACTTGCTTGCCGGTCGATCGGACAATGGCCATTTCGTAATAATCCAGTTGGATCCGGTAACGGTCGCCCAAGATCCGGGCGATTTCCGCGTCGGTGCCGCGGATCCGGTCGGATTTAAAGTCGACCAGTATAACCCCTTCCCTTCCGGGCTCCTCAAACCACAGGTCGATGATTCCCTGCACCAGCGTCGCGTCTTCCGGGGCGAATGCGGCGGCGTCCAACTCGCGATGGATGGCAGCCGCATCAAAACGGAGTGTGAAAGGCATCTCGCGGTAAACCCGTCCGGATGCCTCCGCCGACTGGAGACGTCGTCCCAGCTCCGAATCTGCAAACCGGGAAAAACGAACCGCCAGCGGTTCAACAGTCACGGCTTCCGCGGGCGTCAGCATCGCATGATCCCGCATCCGGGCGATTTGCCGCAAGATTTCATCCGGGCCGGGATGCCGGACGGCCTCCGACAAATCGAGATAGCGCAGAACGGCATGGATCGCACTTCCGCGCTCCGCTCCGGTCAACCCCCCGTCCGCCCCGCCGACCGCATTTTTCTCGCCAAAGGGTCGTACTTCAAGTCCCGTACCCTGCAACCAGGGTGCTTCTTCCGGCATTGACTCCTCACCGGCCTGGTCCCATGTCTGTGCGTACCTCTGCTCGCGCCGCTTAAGCTCGCTGACCGAGATTTTGGCAGCCGAGGAGGCCGCGGCCGGATACCGGTACCTGGTCAACAGCAAACGCCCAAACACCTCCCGGGCGGCCCAATACGTCTCCGGGTCAAAAACCTCCGGGTCCAGTGGTCCGGTCAGCAGCGCAAACGGCTTGGCGGACAGATCCGGTGCGGCCTGTTCCAGGTCGTTATGCGGTACCGGAACCATCGCCGCATCCTCTCTCGCGCCCCCGTCTTGATCCGTCCATTGCTCCGGCCTGTGCAACTCCAGTCGAATGCGTCCCGCCTCCAGTTGAGAGGAAGCCGCATCCTCCGACATAGGAATCCCTTCCCCCGTCAACAGACCTTCCGGGTCTGCGGCACCTGCGATCGGCGTCCAATCGATCTGTCCGTCCCGTGCCATCGACAGCAGAATCCAATCGAGAAAACTGCCGGCCGCCAACGACAGATGGGGTGGCAGAGGCCAGTTGACTCCGCCCGCTATTCGGGCATCCCGGACGCGCCGGGCCAGAGCGGGAACCCCTTTTTCCGGATCGAGCGGTACCCCCGCAACCAGTACCAGAGAGCGCGCGGCGCGCGTCATCGCGACATACAACAGCCGCATTTCCTCCGCAAGATCCGCATTGCGCAAACTGCGTTCCATCGCGAGGCGGACATAGGTGTGTCGGGTTACGGAGCGGGCGATGTCGACATAGAGCGGGCCAAGCCCTTCCCGCTCGGAAAACAGCAGTTTCTCCCTGTGCCCCGCGGCCAGGCGACGGCCGCAACCGGCCACAAACACATGTCCGAACTCCAACCCCTTGCTGCCGTGGATCGTCAAGATGCGGATACGCCCCTCCGGGGATTGCCCGACCGCAAACGGCGACTCCTCCGCACCGGCTTCCCGCAGCGCGGCCAGATGGTTGGCAAAGCGATGCAAACCGCGCGCACCGGATGACTCAAAGGCTTCCGCCCACTGGGTGAACAGAGAAATTTCTTCCGCGCGCCGCATCCCGTCCGGCAGTTGGCTCACATATTCCAGATATCCGGACCGCTCGAACACAGAGGCGAACAATTCGGTCAGCCGCAGGTGGGGTTCGCGCGCGCGGATCCCGTCCAGCCACAGCAGAAAGCCGGAAACCGCATCGCGCAGGCCGTCGTCCTGTCCTTGTTGTGCATACCACGCGACCGCTTCGTGAAAGAACGTCCGCGAAGGCTCGCCGGGCTGTACGGCCGCATCGGAATCCACCCGGATCCGCAGCAGGTCTGCCTCGGAAAATCCTTGTGCCCGCCCCTCTCCGGGACGGGTCGCGTCCCCATGGAGCCGGGATCGCATGACCGCACTCAGAGGGATATCCTGCGCGGCGTTGTCCAACAGCGAAACCAACGCGTCCAGCAGCATCAGTTCCGGCGTCGCAAGAAAACCCTGGCTGTCAGTCAATGTGTGTGAAATCTTGGATTCGTCCAGCGCTGCCGCGACATGTTTGCAGACCCAGTGGGTGCGCCCCAGTACCGCGATCTCGTCCGGCCGAACCCCCTGGTCCAGAAGTGCCCGGATGCGTTTGGCGATGGCCAGTCCTTCGAGATCGTCCCGCTCCGGCTCTTCTTCGGCGCTCTCCCCGGCCTCTTCCGGCAAAACCCTTTCCTCGTTCTCGTCCGCGTCCGCCCCGTCCTCCTCCGCTCCCGGAGAGCCGGTCCGGTTTGTGTCAACCAACAGCAGCGTGACTGGACAACCGGGCTCTGCTTCATCCGCAGGCGTCAACGCGTGCCCGTCCTCATAGTCGATTTCGCCCGCCTTTTCGGTCATCACCTGCCGGAACAACCGGTTGACCGCGGCCAGAATCCCCTCGGTGCTGCGGAAATTTCTGCCGATACCGGCCAGCTGGCCTCCGTCGCCCCGGGCAAAACGTCGCGACCGATCGAGAAACCGGGTCGGATTGGCATGCCGGAACCGGTAAATGCTCTGCTTGACGTCGCCGACCATAAACACATTGTCGCCGGCGACTCCCGCTACGATCTCGTCCTGAATGCTGCTGGTGTCCTGGCATTCATCGATATAGACCTCGCGATACCGCTCCCGGTAATAGGTCTGTGCCTCCCGGGTCCGCAGAATTCGCAATGCGTAGTGTTCAAAATCAGAAAAATCGATGCCCCGTTCCTGCCGTTTGAGAGAGGTGTACACCCGGTCGGAGAGCAGAACGATTTCCACGAGACGGCGCATCGGAGCGACCGTATCCGCGATGTCTTTGCCGATCGAAGCGGCGTTTCTCAAGAAGAGCGGGACGGTGTCAAATTCGAAATGGTTTCTATATTTGGGGGTGTGGTACCTGCCGGTGAGGAGATGGACCACCTCGGGAATCCGGCGCAAGAACGCATCCACAAACGCCGCGGTCTCCTCGTCCCGCGCACGGCTGGAGGGAGAGACGTCGGGAATCCGGGCAGCCAACTCCACTAGCACGTCCCACGCCGGCACGCGGTCTGCCGCGCGCATGGTTCGGATTTCGTCCGCGATCGAGTCGACTTCGGACAACAGTGCACGGTAATCCGCGATATACGACGCGTTCTTTTTGGCGTCCTTGACAAAGCATACTCCCTCCTCCAGCCGGTGCAGCAGGTCGGGGATAGCCTCTCCCGCCCGCTGCAACAGCAATTCCGCCTGCCGGATCAGCGTCTCCGCCCAGGGAGAGCTCCCAAAGTCCAGGGCTGCCTCTTCCAATCGGCGGAGCGCACAGTCAGCCCATTGCTCGTAATCCGGCATGCTGCGCAAAAACCGGTGGAGGGAGACCACCAGCCCGCGCAGTGCCTGGTCGTCGCGGCCGGGGCTGTAGCCGTCGCACAAGGTCTGGAACGTGGCGACCCATGCGTCGGCGCGTTCCGGGACATCACCGAACACAAACGGAGCCGGCCGCGCGCCGCGTCGCGGCAGTCCGGTCGGAAGTTCCTCCGCTGCGGCTACATCCCCTTCGTCCGCCACCCGGTCACAGAATCGATAATACGCCGACAACACCCGGTCCAGCGCGTCCGCGAACAGCAAGTCGGCGGACGCGGGATCCAGCACAGAGGACCCCGGCTCGACCAGCGGTTCGCCCTCTTCATCTTGCAACAGGTACTGGAACGACCGAAGCACATCCAGACAAAACGAGTGGATGGTCGAGATGGATGCGCGGGGGAGCGAAGCGGCCTGTCTTGCCAGCCAGGCTCGCCGGACGGAATCCGTGGCCGTCGCCTGCTGCTCGCGCAGCAGTGACCCGATTTTGCGGCGCATATTGATCGCGGCGGCTTCGGTAAAAGTCATCACCAGCAGCCGGCGGATGTCGGCATCGGCGTCCAGCACCCTGCGTACGATGCGCTCGGTGAGCACGGTGGTTTTGCCCGATCCCGCAGCGGCGGAAACCAGCCAGGTCCCGGGTAGGGCTTCGACAACGGCACGCTGTTCTTTCGTGAATTCCATTCGCGTCATGCCTCCTCGGGATTCCCGCCGCGGATCGCCACCAACAGCTTTTGCATCCGTGTTCTGGCCTCGGCAGGAGGGATGCGGTCGGACAACGGTTTCATGTGGAAAAAGGCCTTGCCGGTATGGCCGCACACCGCGCGGTACTCACAGTACACACAAGCCGCCGGTTTGGAGCCGATCCGGGCGGGCAGCGCGTCCGCTTTGCCGGACAGCAGCGCTTTGCAGAGAGATTCCATGCGACCGACAGTATGAGCGGTCACCAGTGCGATGTCGCCGACCCCAAGACCGGTCTGCCGCAGCCGGAACTGCCCGGCAATCTCCTGCCGGACGGCTTGTGTGTCGATGTCCGACTCGTGTGGTTTGCGGTTCGCCGTCGGTGCCTGAAAGCGAAGATAGGCCAGTTCGCAGGCTTCGGCTCCGGCATGCGCGTTGCGCCAGGCGGCCGCATAAGCGGGCAATTGAAGAGACAGGCCGTAATAGACCTTGTCCGGGTCGAAGCGGACATCCCCGCTCTTGTAGTCCACTACGCGGAAGAGGTTTTCCTGTGCGCCGCCCATCGAGTCCACGCGGTCGACCACCCCCCGAAACAGGACATCCGTCCCTTGCACCCGCAGGCGTAACGGGGACTGTCCGTTCTCCCCGAACCGCCACTCGGTGCAGACGGGAACCGCCTGGCCGTCCGATAGCTGCTCGACGGCAGCTCGCAAGGTCGCGGCACCCATCCGCAACACACGGCGCCCGCTCGAAGCCCGGATCCCGGCGTCGAAAAACAAACCGTACCCGTCCCGCTCCGCGACGGTTGTCATGCAGGCGAGGGCGTAAGCGTCGTAGTCCATTTCCGCCCAGCGTGCCAGCACCGCACTGCGCTCTTCCTCCGACGCCGCGCGGGAGAGCTCTTCCGCCAACGCTCGAATCCCTAGCTCGAGCACCCCGTGCAACACACTGCCGGTATCAGCCGCACGCGGACTCCAGACATCCCGTTCCTGGAGTTTGAGCAAATACCGCGCCAGATACGCATAGGGGCAGGAGGCGTATTTTTCGAGCTGAGAAACGCTCATCAGGAACCGTTTGCCGGTCGCTTCCCGTACCAGTGCAACAGGCAGCCGCGTGCTGGTGCTGAAATCGCTCGACACGCCGGGCCAGTCCATCCCCACCCCGACTCCGCCAGGCCGCTCGAGGGTGTCCGACAGCGCCCGGAGTTTTGTCAGCCGGATGCCGTCTGCCGGCAGCACCATACCGGCTGCAACCGAAAGCACATGTCTGCGTGCCGGACGCGGTGCCGCAAGACGCGGATCGTCTTCCTCGACCAAAACCGGGGAGAGGTGTCTCCCGCCGGGGACGGTTTCCCGCACAAGGTCCAGGTAGACTGACGCAGGTCCGGTGCCGGCCGGCGCAGTCATATACAGCGCATCCGACGGGGCGGTCAGCAACGCGTGCGCCAGCGCCGCGTCCGCAAACACCTGATCCCTGAGCACACTGGGAAGCCGCACCCCAAGCCGGCGGGAAATCCGTTCGCGATCCGGATCCTTAAGCAGCCCTTCGGGAGGAGCGGCACTGGGGAAGGCTTCGTCGGTCGCGCCGATCAGAAAGAGGACGCGGGCGCGACGGAATCCCGCGCGGGTGTACCCCGAAACGGTGATGCGGTCGATCACCGGCGGTATCGCACCGCTTTGCGCACTTTCCATCCCGGCGGACAGGGCGTCCCGGAACGCGTCCAGGTCGTAATCGCCGTCACCGGCGATCGCCTTCATCTGCTCCATGACATGACCGAATCCGTTCCAGGCGCGAACCAATGTGATGGCGGCCTCGTCGTCGCCGGTTCCGTGCAGCGCGTCCACTCGGGCAGTGACCGCCTCCGGAACACCGTAGGCATCCAAAAACTTTTCCAGGTGGGCGCATTTGCCTGCGCAGGACGGAATCCGGACCAGTTCATCCAGAAAATCCCGCAGCGGTGTCAGTACACGGTTCCGCAACTCCAGCGCCTCGGCGGCTGCAACAGCGCCGCTCGTCTGGCGGCTGTGCCTGGCTTCCTGCGTCTCGTCCGGCTCGGGCTCACTCTCTTCCTCCCGGTCCGGCAACGTTACGAGAGTTTCATACGCGGCGCGGTATCTGCGATCGTCAAACACGCGGTCCGACCCGGTCAGTCCCCGAGCCAGGAAGAAGTTTTCCAGACGGTCGGCTTCACCGCGGTCGATCCGGCAAAATCCGGAACGAAGACAGGCGGTGACAGAAGGCAAGGACCAGTCATGTGTCTTGAGATCCAGTAAGCCTCTGAGGAAGCGATAGAGGGGGGTGCCTGACAAAGGGCGCGGCTCGTCGATGAACGGAGACAACCCATACTCGCGAAACACCGCCCGCAACGGAGAAAGATAGGAAGAAGGGCTGCTGACTCCGATCGCAATGTCGGCATAGCGATAGCCGTGGAGCTGGGTCAACCTGCGGATCTCACCTGCCACCCAGCGGATTTCCTCATCCCGGTTGCGAAACAGAGCGGTCGTGACGGACGATCGGTCGGCCGGAAGATCACCCTCCCGCTCAACCGGGTCCACAGCGGAACCGGAATCAACGTCCGTTGAGACGGGCATCCCGTCAGCCAACGCCTGCCCGATGCGCCCGAACACGCCGGGCAAGGAGGAGGGGATTCTCGACGCGGCCGTCCCCGGAAACCGCTCCACAAGGCGTCGCGCGGACTGTCGCCCGATCCGGAACGCGTCCGGCCCCGCGCTGACTGCCGCGGGATCTCCGGGGACCGCATCCGCACACACTGTCACGGTCACCTGCCCGCAAACGCCTGCCAGTCCGGCCAGAACCGCGTGTTCCTGGGGAGTGAACTCGCGGGTTTGGGCAAACCCTGCCACCCACACCTCGGTATCGGCCAGAAAGGCGGCGCGGGACAACGGCCATTGCACCGTCCCGCAGGCTTCCCGCCGACGATCCAGCGCGTCCCGCAGGCTTTCCAGCGTCTTAGCGAGACGCCACAGATCGTCCTCCCTGTCATACAGTCCGAGCGATGCCATCCGAATGTCATATTGTTCCATCAAAAAAGCCAGATCCGCGGTTTTGCCCGCAAACGCCCGATCGTCATCCAGCGCTTCGCCGGACGCTTCCCTCAGCGGACCGGACCTCACACCGTGTCGCCGCAGGTCGCCAAGCACCTGCCCGACCTGCGGTGCGAAACCGGGGCGTCCGGCACCTGTCGCCAGCGCAAGAAGCGCAGACCTGTGTTCCTTGAGCAGGGCATGCAGCAGAATGGACTTGCCGACAGGGTCCACACAGGAACGCGACAACCCGCCGATCTCGCCTTGCACACGCCAGGCGAGGCGGGAAAAGCTCAGCACCTCCGCCAGCAGTATCCCGGAACGACCCGTACGGTCAAAATAGAGGCGCTCTGCCTCGGCCTTGGTTTGCTCGGGGACCAGCAGCATCGCGCGCCGGTCGGGCCACAGCCGGCAGGCTTCGTCGATCTGGGCGACACAGGCGTCCAGCAATGCAGGCTGCGACGTTCCATACAGGATTTTGATTCCCACTTCGTTCCCTCCGGGTCGGCTTGCCGCCTGGCAGGCGGTTGATCTGGTTCCTTTCCATTCTACCGGTGTCGCAGTCCCTTTATCCGGTCAGATCGACGCCGCCTCGGCCAATGCCGGCGCATCGAGAACCGAAAACCGGTTTTTCCCGTAATCCAGGAAGCCATCTCCCCGGAGGCGGGACAACTCGCGGGACAAGGCACTGCGGTCACAGGCCAGATACTCCGCGAGTCCGTTGCGGTCAAATGGGATTGAAAACTCAAAATACCCGGCCCGGCGCATTTCGGCCAACAGGTACGAAGCGACGCGGGCCCGGATCGTCTTGCGGGTCAGGACATCCATTTTGCGCGTAAGCAACAGGTTTTTATCTGCCAGAATCCGCAACAGATTGCGAATGATCGAAGTGTGGCGCGCACACATTTTCCCACACGGACTCGCAAGCCTGCTGTAGTCGATATCCAAAATTTCAGAGGGAGATACCGCGGTCACGGTTACGGGACTGTGCATCCCACCCGCGCAGGCGAGTGTCTCCCCGTACAACTCTCCCGGCAAAATGCGCCCGATGATGTGGCGATTGCCCGACGCGTCTTCCTGGGCAACCTCGACCTCCCCGGACAACACCAGCCCGAACCGATCGAGGGGTTGCCCTTCAACCAATGGCATCTCTCCCCGGTCATACCGGTGCAACCGGGCTCCGAGGCAGGAAAATAAACCCGGCCATTCCTCTGGCGCTATATCAAGAAACAATGGGCAATGAGCCAGGATGGGCTCCCATTTGCACACAATCTGGCTAAAAACAGGGTCGAATATCACATTTTCCACTTTTTCTCATCCTTCCCAAGCGAATCCATATCGCCAATATGATATCATTTAATGGATATAGGCGGGTCAGTCGCGGCTGTGCGGCAGGCAACACGGATCAGGAGCGTTCCGAAATGAAAGAAGCCATCACACACGGCGACCTGCGGTTTCCGATACAGGCATATACCGTCCCTTTCGATCTGCCCAACCACTGGCACAACGAGTTCGAGTTCCTGTATATGAACCGCGGCAGTGCCACCTACTGGGTCGACACACAACCATTCGAACTTGCGGAAGGCGAATGCGGATTCGCGAGCAAGGGACAAATGCATTCCATCGATTACCACGACGAGAGCAGTAGTGAATTTACTGCGCTGGTGTTCAACCCCGTCCTGCTTTCGGGGGAGTTCGACGCCTGCAGCTTCTATTTTCAAGGCATTGCGGACCAGCGGATCCTGATCGATCACAAATATGCTCCCGGCACCCCGCACGGCGATGCGGTCATCCAGGGACTGCTTCAGATTGCCGAGCTGCTGGCGGAAAAACCGTTCGCCTACGAGATCGAAATCAAGGGGCTGCTGTACGGGATGTTTGCCGCCATCTTCCACAATGGTGCGTATCACGTCCAGTACGAAGAACACATCGGCAATCCGAAGAACGCCGAGAAAATCAAACGGGTCGTCAACTACATCTATAACAATTTCAACCAGAAGATCACGATCGAGGACCTCGCCCAGCTGCTGAACTACAGCCCCTATTACTTCAGCCGTTTCTTCAAGGAACTGACCGGACGGACCCCTATCGACTATCTCAACCGATACCGGATCTTCCGCGCCTCGGAGCTGCTCCGGACTTCCGAAATGAGCATCTCGGAGGCCGCCTACGCGGTGGGATTCGACAACCTCAGCTATTTCATCCGGATGTTCCGCAAATACAACAGCTGCACTCCCTCCACCTATCGCCGCCGCGGCAAAGGCTGACCTTCCGTCCTATGGCGAGACAAGTCTTTCTTTTTTCTGATCGAAAACGTACCGAACCCCGCGGTTTGCTTGACGCTCTCCCAAGATCGGTGTAACCTGAAAATCACCAAACGAAAGGAGTCCGCACGATGCGTACCGCACCGGTCTCTCACGATCCGATCCGCACCTTCCGTGCGGTCTTCCCGATCCGGTTCCAGGCCACCCTGCCCATTCCGTCCGTAGACGGTCTGGTAGTATGCGCCCTTACACAGGGGCGGAACGTGCCTGTACCCGGACGGACAGCGGCCTGACAGCCGGCCATCGGATCCTCCAGCAGTACATGAGCCTCCGCCCCCGGTCGCATTCGACCCGGAGCGGGGGTTTTGTTCATCTGGCGATGTCCGTCCGTCAATCCATCATCACACAGGGGCCGCACAGCCGGTGCCCGGAAAGGAGTCGATCCACATGATGCTCAATGGCGCACAAATTCTGATCGAATCGCTGATCTCCCAGGGGGTCGACACGGTATTCGGCTATCCCGGCGGCGCTGTGATCAATATCTACAACGCGCTGCACGACTACCATGACAGCATCCGTCACGTGCTGACTTCGCACGAACAGGGTGCTGCCCACGCGGCAGACGGATACGCCAGGACCACCGGTCGTACCGGCGTGGTGTTCGCGACCTCCGGGCCGGGTGCCACCAATTTGGTCACAGGCATCGCGACCGCCTATCTGGACTCCGTGCCGTTGGTCGCGGTCACCGGCAATGTTCCCCTCGATCTCATGGGCCGTGACAGCTTCCAGGAGGTCGACATCACGGGCATCACGATGCCGATCACCAAGCACAACTTTATCGTCAAACGCGTCGAAGACATGGCCTGGACCATCCGGGAAGCGTTCATCATCGCCAACTCCGGCCGCCCCGGACCGGTACTCGTTGACATTCCCAAAGACATGACCGCCAAACAGGCGGAATATGTTCCGCTGCCCCGCTATCTCCCCCGACCGGATCCCACGCCCGATCCCGCCGCGGTGGCAACACTTCTCGAATGGCTCAAGGAGAGCCGGCGCCCGCTGATCTACGCGGGGGGAGGCGTTGTGATCTCCGGGGCTTCCAAAGCGCTGCAGGAACTGTCCCGCAGAGCGGCCATCCCGGTCTGCACCAGCATCATGGGCCTCACAGCGATGCCGGCCGACGACATCAGTTTCCTGGGTATGGTCGGCATGCACGGCACCCCCGCGGCCAATTATGCGACCCACCAGTGCGACCTGTTGATCGCCATCGGAACCCGTTTCTCGGACCGCGTGGCCAGCAAGCGGGACGATTTTGCGGCGGACTCCCGCATCGTCCACATCGATATCGATGCCTCGGAGATCGACAAAAACATCCTGACGCAGTTGTCGATCACCGGCAACGCGGCGACGGTACTGGACATGCTGCTCCGGGATCTGGAGCCACTCGAGCATCCGGAATGGATTCACACACTGGTCCGCTACAAAGCCCAAAACCCGCTCCCGATGCCGGAATCGACCGGGTGCCTCAACCCACGCGACATCCTGTTGCCGCTCGCCTCGATGGTTGGTCCGGACGCGATCATCGCGACCGATGTCGGACAGCACCAGATGCTGACCGCACAGTATTTTCCCTTCAGACAGCCCCGCTCGCTGGTGAGTTCCTGCGGACTCGGCACGATGGGATACGGGCTGGGCGCCGCGATCGGCGCCAAAGTGGCCAATCCGGACCGCCCGGTGATCCTCATCACAGGCGACGGCAGTTTTCACATGAACCTCAACGAACTTGCAACCGCGGTCTCCGAGCACCTGCCCATCGTGATTCTTGTCATGAACAACCGGGTGCTCGGGATGGTGCGGCAGTGGCAGAAGATGTTCTACCAGAGCCGATACTCCGAGACATCGCTCGGACGGCGCACCGACTACATCAAGCTCGCGGAAGCCTTCGGGGGCAAAGGGCTGCGGATCCGGGAAAAGAGCGAAATCCGCGACGTGCTGCGCGAAGCACTCGCTGAGACGAACGGTCCCGTAGTCGTCGATTGCGTCACCGACTGCGACAACAACGTGTTTCCAATGATTCCACCCGGCGGTTCGGCCCGGGACATCATTTTCTCGGAGTGAAGGAAAGGAGGCTTCCCATGCGCAACCAACTGCTGTCCTTGCTGGTCACCAACCACTTTGGCGTCCTCATGCGGGTCACCAATCTGTTTTCCCGGCGCGGATACAACATCAAAGCCCTGACAGTCGGGGAAACCGAGAATCCGGAGATGTCCCGGATCACCATCCTCACGGAAGGCGACGACAACCGGATCTCCCAAATCACAAAACAATTGGAAAAACTTGAAGACGTCCACCGGGTCGCCCGCCTGGAAGACGGCCGGCACATCGCCCGAGAGCTTTTGTTGCTCAAAGTCTCCGCCCCGGAAGACGACCTTGCCACCTTCACGGACCGCGCGATTACCATGGGCGCCAGACCGGCCAATCGGGAGGAAGGTTCTCTGATTCTCGAGTTGACCGGGACATCCGACCAGGTCGACGCTCTCATCGAAGCAGCCCGGACCGCGGGCTTGGCAGAAATTTGCCGCACTGGCGCCACCGGTATGCAAACCGGGGACGACACGCTGGCTTGACACATCCGCCGGATGGTCCGCTATCACAGCGGATCGGACAGAAATGAACCCACAATAAAGGGACAAAACGGAGGTACCCCGCCATGGCCAAGATCTATTACCAGAAAGATGCCGATCTCTCGCTGCTCCAAGGCAAAACCGTCGCCGTCATCGGGTATGGCAGTCAAGGACACGCACACGCGCTCAATCTGCATGAAAGCGGTGTCGATGTCGTCGTCGGGCTGTACAACGGCAGCCCGTCCTGGAAACGCGCGGAAGCCGCAGGCCTCAAAGTCGACACGGCGGCAGGCGCCGCGGCGGCGGCCGACGTCGTCATGATCCTTGTTAACGACGAAAAACAGGCCGCGCTCTATACCGAGAGCATCGCTCCCAACCTGTCCGCAGGCAAGACGCTGATGTTCGCCCACGGGTTCAACATCCACTTCGGACAGATCGCCCCGCCGGCCGACGTGGATGTCATCATGGTGGCACCCAAAGGTCCCGGTCACACGGTACGCAGCGAATATCTCGCGGGCAAAGGGGTCCCCTGCCTGGTCGCTATCCATCAAGACGCAAGCGGGCATGCCCTCGACACCGCACTGGCGTATGCTGCCGGCATCGGCGGTGCCCGCGCAGGGATGTTGCTGACCACCTTCAAACAGGAGACCGAAACCGACCTGTTCGGAGAGCAGGCTGTACTGTGCGGCGGCGTCACCGCTTTGATGCAGGCTGGATTTGAAACATTGGTAGAAGCGGGATACGATCCCGAAAACGCCTATTTCGAATGCATCCATGAAATGAAGCTGATTGTCGACATGATCTACCAGGGCGGATTCAACTACATGCGCTATTCAGTGTCCGATACCGCAGAGTATGGCGATTATGTCACCGGGAAACGGATCATTACGGAAGAGACAAAAAAGGAAATGAAAAATATTCTTGCGGAAATCCAGGACGGCACCTTTGCGCGCAACTGGCTTCAGGAGAACCGCGTGAACCGGCCGCATTTCAACGCCATGCGCCGGATCGCGTCGGAGCACCAGCTTGAAAAAACCGGCAAAGAACTCCGTAAAATGTATTCCTGGGCCAAAGAGGATCAGGACTGAGGGGGCATCACATGGCGGGATTAAAAAGCGACAAAGTCTTCAAAGGTCCGGAACGGGCACCGCATCGGTCCCTGTTCTACGCGCTGGGCATCACCGACGAGGAAATGAATCGTCCGCTGATCGGGGTGATCTCCGCATTTAGCGAAATCGTTCCGGGCCACGCCCACCTCGACAAGGTCGCGGAAGCGGTCAAGGCCGGGGTCCGGATGGCGGGCGGCACACCGATCCTCATGCCCTCGATTGGCGTATGCGACGGGATCTCCATGGGGCACGAAGGGATGAATTACTCCCTCCCCTCCCGCGAGTTGATCGCCGATTCGGTCGAAACCATGGCGCTGGCGCATTGTTTTGATGGACTGGTGCTGGTGCCGAATTGCGATAAAATCGTGCCCGGGATGCTGATGGGGGCGGCACGGATTAACCTTCCGGCGATCGTCGTGAGCGGTGGGCCCATGATGGCGGGGATTGAACCGGGTGTGCGCGACATCTCGCTTTCGACGATTTTCGAAGCGGTCGGCGCAAACAAAGCCGGGCTGATCGACGAAGAGCGGCTCCGATGGTTCGAACAATCCGCCTGTCCCGGTTGCGGCTCCTGCTCCGGCATGTTCACTGCCAACAGCATGAACTGCTTGTCCGAGGCAATTGGCATGGCATTGCCCTTCAACGGCACCGCCCCGGCGGTCTCGGCAGAGCGGATCCGGCTTGCAAAACACGCCGGTATGCGAATCCTCGACCTCGTCGCCCGGCAAATCAAGGCACGCGACATCCTGACGCCGGCCGCCTTTGAGAACGCACTGTCGGTCGACATGGCGCTCGGATGTTCTACCAACAGTGTGCTGCACCTGCTCGCCATCGCCAACGAAGCGGGCGTACAGGTCGATCTATCCACAGTGGAGCGCCGCTCCGCAGCGACCCCCAACCTGTGCAAACTGAGCCCAGCGGGCGATCACCACATCCAGGATCTGCATCGCGCGGGCGGCGTACCTGCGGTGATGAAGCAGTTACTGGACGCGGGATTGATCGATGGCACTCTACCGACGGTCACGGGCAGTCCGGTTGCGGACAATGTTTCGATGTCGGTGGTGCTGGATTCGACAGTCATCCGTCCGGTATCCGATCCGCACAGTTCCACCGGGGGCATCGCCGTACTGCGGGGGAATCTTGCGCCCGAAGGCGCGGTCGTCAAGCGTTCCGCGGTGGATCCCAAAATGATGGACGTCACCTGCAACGCACGCGTTTTCGACAGCGAAGACGATGCGATCGAAGCCATTTATGCCGGCAACATCCATGCGGGCGACGTCGTGGTCATCCGCTACGAGGGACCGCGTGGCGGCCCCGGCATGCGCGAAATGCTCGGTCCTACCTCAGCGCTCGCGGGTATGGGGCTGGACAAGGAAGTCGCACTCATCACGGACGGTCGCTTCAGCGGCGCCACCCGCGGAGCCGCGATCGGTCATGTGTCTCCCGAAGCCGCGCTGGACGGGCCGATCGGCCTTCTACAGGAAGGCGACAGGATACGGATCGACATTCCGAACGGGGTGCTGGCGATGGAAGTCGACGACGCGGAGCTTGCGCGACGCGCCGCCGCAAAACCCGCCTTTGTCCCACGGGTCACCACAGGCTGGCTTGCGCGCTACCAGCGCCAGGTCACCTCGGCATCCGAAGGCGCGGTGCTGCGCTAACTGGAATCCACAAATAACTGCGATGAAGGGGGGGCCATCTGGCCCCCCCCTTCTTTGCTTTCATGTAATGGAACTGTCTGGATTATTTCTTCCAGTGCACCATCGGGAGTCCCGCCACCGGCGAGGCAAAATACGGGATGTTGGTCGCGCGGAGAGATCCGATGTAGACCGTCTTGAGGTCGGGTCCGCCGAATGTGACGCTCGCCATCCAGGGCGCGATGCCGCGACCGGTCTTGAACAGGATTTCGTTGGTCACGCATTTTGCATAGAACGCGTCGTCCAACGCCTGCACCAGGGCGTGATCACCTTCATCAATCAGCACCTTGAACTCGCCGTCGGGCGTGATGACCCAGAGTTTATCCGAGTACACGCTGGTGCCCCACAGATTGCCGTAGCTGTCGAACGCGATGCCGTCCGGATACGCGCCTTGGCCCATGTGCGTGGGACCGTAGATCTCCCGGTCGTGTAGATCGCCGGCCGCGTCCACCCGGTAGCGCAGGATGCGTCCGCCGGTGGTTTCGACGACGTACAGGTGCTCCTCGTTCGCATCCATGCGGACTTCGTTGGTGAAATGCAGGCCGGTCGCGACGATATGGATGCCGCGCTCGTCATAACGGGCGATATAGCCGTCGTCCAGGTCGGGGCGCAGCGCGTCCAGCCAGTTCTTTTTCATGGTGGTGATGGTGATCCAGATGCGGTTCTTGGAGTCGCGGTAGACAAAATTGACCTTGCCGATCTCTTTGCCGTCGATGGTGTCGAACAGCACTTCGGTTTCGCCCGTGCGTTTCATCCGCTCCAGACAGTCGGTCCCGAAGTTGGAAATCAGAATGTCTCCGTTGTCCGCAAACGCCAGGCCGTTGGGGAGCGTTCCGACAAAGAATCGGTCCACGTCGGA
>JAAYKS010000407.1 GCA_012522285.1 Clostridiaceae bacterium
CGACGGGGCTCTGCCGTTTGGAAGGATCCAAAAGAGAACGGAAGGCACACCGCCTCTCCGGGAACAAGATTACAAGTGGGGACTCGAGGCAGTCGCCCATCTCTACAATACCTCCATCGCACGTCATGGAGAAAACCATGCCGTCTACCTGCAAAAGGATCATCAGCCGGACATCTACCAGGTCGGTGTGCTCGACATCGAAAAGAGCCAATTGCCGGGTATTCAACCGGTCCCCTGGAACACCGACACCTGTATCGGGAACTGGTTCTATGACGTCCGACAGCCCTACAAACAGGCACAACACATCGTCGAAATGCTGGTCGACATCGTGTCCAAAAACGGCTCGATGTTGTTGAACATCCTCCAAAAGCCTGACGGCTCGCTCGACGACGAAACCCTCCACATTCTGCAGGAGCTTGCCGACTGGATCTTGGTCTGCGGAGAAGCGATCTATGGCACCCGACCCTGGAAAACCTTCCGCGAAGGAGAAACCGAAGTCGCGATCGATCACGAACATTTCAAAGAGACCGCGGTCGACTGGCGCATCTCGGATTACCGGTTCACAAGCAAAGGCGACACCGTCTACGCGTTTTTGATGAGAGCCCCGGAGGACCGCGTGTGCGTGTTGCGGAGTTTCGATCCGGGCGATCCCATCCGAACCGTACGGCTCCTGGGCGGACAAGCTCTCCCCTTTTCCCGCGAACAAGGGGTCCTTGTGGTCCGCCTGCCGGAGCGCCTTCCCGCCCGTTATGTCAATTGCCTCGCGATCGAACGCTAACCCGCGTGTCACACGCACACAGCTTGTGCGATCATAGGAGATAGATCAATCGCCGGTCCATACCGGTGATCTGGAGGATGGAAAGATGGAATTTCGGGAGTGTGTCAAAGAATCCTTTTGTGTGATCGGAAAAGAAGGATCCACAGAGGACGGCATCGCCTTTGCTAAAGCGTTGTGGAAGGACGCCAACGCCCACTTTAGCGAGGTGTCGCCCGTGGCAAAGCGGGACGAGCACGGTGACCTGGCGGGGATTTGGGGCCTGATGACAGACTTTTCCCGGACCTTTCAACCCTGGGAGAACGGATTCACCAAAGGGCTCTACCTTGCGGGGGTTGAAGTCGAACCGGACGCGGTGCCGCCACAGGGGTGGGTGCCCTGGGTGGTCCCCACATTCGAGTACGTTTGCATCAAAAACGAGAACCCCGACAGTTTTGCCAAGGGACTGACCTGCCTGAAAGAGAACAATTTCACCTTGGCGGGTGCCGTCCAGGAGTTCACCAACCCGGAAGACGGCACGGGATATTTGTACTACCCCGTCCGTCGGCTGTAAGCCGCGCAGCGGTCATTCCAGGTTGTCGTTTGCGGCGTGTTTTCTCCGCCGCAGGATGGCCAGGTACCCCACGATCGTCGCGGCCAGCGCGCTCAGCGCATCCAGGATAAAATCCTCCATTGTGTCCGACAGTGCGGCGTGGCCTACCAGCTCGGTCCCGTCGGCCAGCAGGAACTTTTGCATATTGGTTGCCAACACCCCGTCGGCCAGAAATTCATAGATCTCCCACACACACCCGACCGCCAGGGCAAAACAGAAGGAAAACAGCGCTACAAAGATCGGGCTCAGATGGATGCTGACTCTCTTGGATTCGTTTAGCAAATCCACCAGTGTGAATCCGACCAACCCAAGCATGATGCCGCTGAACGCGTGCAGCAGCGTGTCCCAATGGGGGACGAGATAGAAGAAATCCCGCACCTCACCGAGGTAGATCGAACAAAACAGAAAAACCGCATAAAGGATCTCCAGACTGTCCGGGATGTCGATCTGGCGCTTGCGTTCGATCAGACCCGGAAGCGACATCACGACCAGCCCGACCAAACATTGGAGCAACATCAGGACATAGTCGCTTTTGATCTTGGTAAATTCGTCCGTTGTCTCGGCCGGTGCCAGAATCAGGCGGACCACGGTAAACACCGAGGAGACTGCCAGGAATACAAACAATATCCAGTAGGCGATCCTCTTCCATTGCGTGATTTTCATAAAGCCCGGCTGTCTCCTTTCCGTATTGCCACATCTCGTCGGATGTAGATTGCCAGCAAAACGCCTGCGGCGACGACAAAAAGCGAGATGAACTGTGATGTCGAGAGCCCCAGAAGGCTCCCCCGCGGGTCGCTGCGCCAGAACTCCAGGACAAACCGGCCGATTCCGTACAGCACAAGATATCCGGATACCACGGTCCCCTGGCGCGGATTGCGGCCGGCGATCCACAGCAGCACGCCCGCAAGGAGGAAGTCCCCCGCCGCGGACAACAGCTGGGTAGGCACCAGCGGCACCCCATTGGGAGCGTAATCCGAATGGGTGAAGACGATGTGGAACCAGCTATTCGTTTCGGCTCCGTAACAGCAGCCGGCCAAAAAGCATCCGATCCGCCCAAACCCCTGCGCAAGCGCCACCGAGGGGATCAACAAGTCAAAGGTTGCCAGAAACGGTAGTTTTCTCTTTTTGCAGTACAGCCAGGCGGCCGGTACACCGGCGAGGATACCGCCGTACACCACCAGTCCGCTGCCCAGGCTGAGTAGCAAAGAGGGGTCGTCGAGGATGCGTCCGATGTGGGTGAGATAAAACAGCAGCTTGGCTCCGACCAATCCGGCGGCCAGGCTCACCATGGCCACACGCCAGGTCTCTTCTCCGTCGAGACCTTTGCGCGGAGCCCGCACGCCCGCCATCCAAAGGGCGGCTATGACCCCGAGTCCGATCATCAGACCGTACCCGTGAATTGTGACCGGCTCGATCGTGAACAAGTCGTTATACATGGGAAGGTCCCCTTCCTGGCGGAATTCTTTATCCACTGTACCACGACTTGTGCATATTTTTGCGGATATATAGTACGATGTACCGTATAAAAACGGGGTTGCGGCAGTGACCGCGACGCGACGGAAACGGAGAACACGAGAAAATGAAAAACATCCTTTGCTACGGCGATTCAAACACTTTTGGATGGGATCCGGACCGCTTGGTCCGATTGGATCGGGATACGCGCTGGCCCGGTGTGCTGCGCAACCGTCTGGGCACCGGATACCACGTGATGGAGGAGGGCCTACCGGGACGCACGACGGTGTGGGCCGACCACAGCATGGGGTTGATGAGCGGTGCTGACTATCTGTATCCCTGCCTGTTCTCCCACCAGCCGCTGGATCTTGTGATCCTGATGTTGGGCACCAACGACACCAAACCGATGTTCGGTGTGACCCCGGTCGACATCGCGCGCGGCATGGACCAGCTGATGCGCAAGGTCGCCTCCTTCCGGACGGAATTCATGCCGGAACCTCCATCTATGCTCCTGATCTCGCCCGCCAGGATCATTGACCCCAAGGACCGTTTTGTCCAGATGTTCCAAGGCGCAGACCTCAAGTCGGCCGAACTGGGCAGCCGATACCGGGAACTGGCCGCACAGTACGGCGCACTTTTTCTGGACGCGGCCGCACTGGTCGAGCCCAGCCCTGCAGACGGAATCCACCTGAACGAAGCTTCGCACCGGGTTCTCGGGGAGGCGGTGGCATCGATGGTGGCGGACTTTTTTGCCACTCGGTAACCCAGGGAGAGTGCGGCAGTTGGCGTAGACCGGATTATGGGACACCTGTTCCGATACCATGCAGGTATCAACATACAGGAGGTCCGAACGATGGAAACGACGGCGCGCCCTCTCGAACAATCGATTCCGTATCTGGCAATGGAATCCGGCAAGCTTTACCGCGACGGCAACCATCTGTACTGTCTCAAGGGCGGCCGGTATTACTGGTTGGCGTTTGACCATTTTTCCCGCCAGTACATGGCCCCGTGGAAAAAGCAGACCTGCCACGATCTCACACATCTTTCGTTGCGCCCGGTCACGGTCCGGGACCACCCGCCGGGTATTGTGGTGGAACGCGACGACGCCGGTCGTCCAGTGCTGTTTCGCATTTTGTCCTTTGACGGGTTCTAGTGCTACACTGACTCCGTACAGAGGCCGGTAACCAGTGAGACTGAACCGGCCGGGAGGTAGTCATGACACTTGCGGGCCGATCACTGACCGTCAACACCTACGCCCATTTCTGCGTGGATTTTGGGTGCTTTGTGATGTTGTTCGGGGGATTTTCCCGCGCTGGATCCGATCCGCAACATCTCGCGATCGGGTTTGTCTCCTACAATGTGATCGCGTTCGGACTGCAGCCGGCGATCGGGTATCTGGTCGATACACATCCGCGCCTTCCGGTTTCCATTGTCGGATGTCTGCTGGTGATGGCGGGCCTTTTCCTGCTCCCGTGGACCTGGCTATGCCTCCTGCTGTGCGCGGTGGGCAACGCCTGTTTTCATGTCGGCGGGGGCATCGACAGCTTGATCAACGCCGGCGGACGAATGTCGCGCAGCGGGATCTTTGTGTCTTCGGGCGCGCTGGGAGTAGGCTTGGGCGCGCTGGCCGGACAACAAGGCTGGCCGGTGTGGATTCCATTGGCCTTGTTGGGCGTTGCGGTCGCCGCCCTCGTCCGGGTGTGTCCGCTTCCCGCACGGCGGATCGCACTCCTGCCGGTTCGGTTCCGGGTGTCGTCTGCCCGTCCATATGCTGTCATCCTGGTGTTGTGCGCCGCCTCGATCGTCATCCGTTCCTACGTGGGAACGGTGCTGCCGATCCCCTGGAAGACCACCACGTTCCTCCTGTTGCTGCCCGCGTTGGCGGCCTGCCTCGGCAAAGCCGGGGGCGGATGGCTGGCGGACCGGTTTGGAGCCCGCCGCATCGGTGTCGGAAGTCTATTGGTCTCTTTGCCGTTTCTGGTGTTCGGATCTCCTTACCCTGCCGCTTGTACCGTTGGGATTCTCGCTTTCAATATGAGCATGTCGATTACGCTCTGCGCAGTGTTCAGCGAACTGCCCGACCATCCGGGACTGTCGTTTGGTCTGACCACACTCGCACTGGTCGCCGGCACCCTGCCAGCCAGTTTCGTCGTCTGGCCCGCCGCATACGTACGGCCGGTCCTGACCCTTTGTATTCTGCTGTCGGCCATCTGCCTGTCTTTTGCCGTATCAAGCGTCCCGGGAGGTGTAAAGGAGTATGAAGTCTCAACTGTCCAGGCATAGCGTCACACTGTACGATGTGGCGCCCGCCCCGTTCTACTTTGTCTTCATCGGCATTCCGCTGGCGATCATCGCGGTCACGGTGGGGGCGATCCTTCTGGCGGTCTTTTTGATTCGCCGCGCCCGGAGGGAACAGCAAGCCGCGCAGCAGCCACCGGTCTGTTCCGGCACGGATGCCGATGCCACAGGAAAAGCCCCACATGACACCGACGTGCACTGACGCTTCCCGCGGGGTCTGACGATGGATTGGTTCCCGTTTCTCCTTGCCCTGGGACTCACGATCCTGGTGGAGGGGCTTTTGATGCTGGTGCTGTACCGGCGTCTCGATTTTGCCTACTATACGGTGCTGGGCAACCTGCTCACCAACCCGGCGCTCAATGTGCTGGTTGCGCTGGGTGTCTACGTAGCTGGCCCGACGGCATACGGACCGGTGTTGGGCGCGTTGGAGTTGCTGGCGGTCCTGGTCGAGGCGTATGTGCTGCGCATGCTGTGCAGATGGAAGACGGGACATGCCGTGGGCATATCGTTGTTGCTCAACGCCGCGTCCTTTGGAGCGGGCTTCCTGGTGTTTCGCTTGCTTTCATAGGGATTGGATCCCGTCGGCGGCACATGAGATCCCCGACATGGACGGGAGGGTCACGGCCGCTGCGTCATTTCTCGATTTCGAGTCGCTGTTCTTTTTTCTCGCGTTTTTTCACATACAGCATGGTATCCAGCTGTCTGAGGAAAGCGTCCGCATCCAGTCTGTACCTGTATTCGTATAGAGCATATCCCATACTGAAGGAGAGGCGGTAGGGTTCCTGTGAGTTCTGGTTCGCCACCTCTGCCGCCTTTTCAATCCGCGTAACCGCATCGCGGAGCACCGCATCATTCGCCGCGTCAAACAGCAGGAAAAATTCGTCTCCTCCGTATCTTGCGACAAAATCACCTGGCCGGAAACAGCTCCGCAGCAGATCCGCCGCTTCGACGAGCGCGCGGTCGCCGACGAGGTGCCCGTAGGTGTCATTGATGCATTTAAATCCGTCCAGGTCGATCAGAATCGCCGCAAAGGAGTCACGAGACGAGCTGTTGTTGACGCGGGCGCGCAAGGCGGACTCCATCTTCTGCCGGTTGTAGAGGCCAGTCAGATAATCCGTGTTGATGCTGCGGGTTTGGATGTTGAAAAACACGATCAGAATGGACAAAGTCGCCCCATTCATGATCAGCGACACCCCATAGATTAAGCTGGAGAGCAAAATGGCAATCAGTGGGAGTACGGGGAAAAAAAGCAAAGAAAAGAGTTGTTTGTTGCTGATCCGCCAGCGCCGGAAGATGACCAGCATTTCCGCGGCCAGGATCAGCAAGAGCGGTATAAGGAGCGGGATGAAAAACAAAGGCCCGCGGTGATATATGTTGTCCTCGCCGATCCGGTAGTACCAGCCGGTCCATAAACTCACCACCGTCATGACGGCTTGCGCGGTAAAGATCCCGATCAGGAAGATTTTTACACGGTTGAACCACTTCCTGGAATACCCCGTCTGGCTGATCACATAAAGGATCCAAATCGACGGGACGATCGGATTGAGAATAAAATCGAGGAAGTTGCCGATCCGGTTGACGGGCTCATAGAAAGTGCCGGGACGACCGTCGAAGCGTCCCATAATATCGGACACCAGCATCGCGATCATGAAATACACCGCTGACATAAACAGTCGATACGACCGGTCTTTTCTGCCCGTGTTCACCCCGGAATACACCAGAATATAGAGCAAAACCGCAATCGAATAGGCATTGAGTAAAATGTTGCCGGTCAGTGTCACGCGTATGTCTCCATTCAAAATTATCACTTGTGATAAAAAAGCTAAATTGATCCAACCACAGTATATCGTATCCTATACTACAGCAG
>JAAYKS010000408.1 GCA_012522285.1 Clostridiaceae bacterium
AAGACCGTGATGGAGGAGATGGCTGACCAGGTCACCGATCTCGGCTACTTCACCCGCGAGATCAACGCGGAGGTGACTGCGCTCAACGACGCGCTGCGCCAGACCGTCGCCCAGTTCGGGGAACAGATGAAGGGCACCATGGACAGCACTTACCAGTCATTCGACGAGAGCGTCGCGGGGCTGGTCGAGCGGCTGTCCCACACCACCGAAGTCATCCGCGACTCGGTCGAAGACCTCCCCGCAGCCGTAGTGGCGATGCGCGGCAGTCTCTTAGCTGCGGCGCGCGGCGAAGACCCGGAGGCGGGACATGTATCCCGATCCGCTGGAAACGCGGGCGGGTCCGGCCCGGACGACGGCCGTGTCTGATTATTCATCCCCTCTGCAGTCCCAGCCGGAGACCCGACCTCATCCCGAGGTCAGGGGATATCCGATCGTGACCCCCGAGAGTAGACCGATCGAGCGTCTCGCGGGATTGCGGGAGCGCCTGATCGAGCGCCATCCCTCTCTCCGCGATCTCAGCAGGCGGATCGTCGCCGGGGATGACCCGGCCACACAGGAACTGGTACACCGGATCGCCGCATGGGAGGCTTCCGAAGTCCCGGTCCGCGCCTTTGAAATCCCCGCGAGCCGGATGGATCGCCTGATCCAGGCGTTTGTCGTCCAGACCGACCCGGTGCTGCGTGACCGGATCGACGTGGTGCTGCAGGCTCGGATGAAGCGCCGGTTTTGCGCACTGGTCTGGCAACTTTTGCAGGACCGGTATGAAGACGCGGCTCTGCTCTCTCTGTTGTTCTCCGGGGCTGCCGGCCGCCGTCGGTTCCGCGCCGGGGAGTCCATGCGTTTCCTGGATTTTTTCCGTGTGGAAGATCGTACATCGGACATCCAGCTTCCGACACGGGTCTGCCACGCGCTCAACGCATCCGGACAATCGGTGCGTAGATTCTTCCGCGAATGCGAGATTCCGGATTCCTCCGGATTGGCCATCGCGGTATTGGGTTTATATTTCGCATCGGCCGAAGCACCCGTGTTCAAGCGAGAGGCGGACGCGCTGGTGACTTTGTTTGGATCGCTCGACCAACCCGCGGCAGACGAGGCAGAAATGGCGCGCCGGGTCCGGGTATTCCCCGCACCGCTCGCGCGGTACCTGGAGCTGTTCGAGCCCCCCGACTATGACAGCAGGCTGTTGCGATTGCTGGTGCCGCAGTTTGGCCACCCCGTCGCTTCCGCTCCAATGTGGTCGGAGCTGAACGATGCGCAGCGGCTGCGGTTTTCCCAATGGCTGCAGCTGGATCGGTTGCAGTCAGCGCTGGGCGAGTCCCGGCACAAGATCCGGATCCTCTCGACGGTGTATCCCTACATCGAAAACGTCATCGTCGACACCGAGACCTCCTTGGTGTTCGTCTATTTCGGCCGGTTTGTGATGGTCGACCGCCCGGAGGAGAGCGACGTGATGCTGCTATATCCGAGAGCAGTGTTCACCCAGACCTATGACTTGTTCCTCCGGCAGCGAACCGCACGCGAGGAAGCGATCGCCTGCACGGAGCAGTTGCGAGCGGAAGGGCTTGCCGCGACGGAAGAGAACAGACAGGAAGAGGATGGATCCTCCACGGAGGCGTCTGCCTCTGTGGAGGCCGCTCCTGTGGAGACCGCC
>JAAYKS010000409.1 GCA_012522285.1 Clostridiaceae bacterium
ATCAGTGCCGCTGCGAATTTGCTCTGGATCAACAGCGCGGGATGCACCAGTGGGAGTGCATAGTATACAAAAAACAACTGCATCATCAGCGGCGTGCCGCGGAAAAACCAGATGTATAGGCCGCAGGGTGCGGAGATCAGCTTGTAGCGGGAGATCTTCCCAAGTGCCAAAAAGATGCTCAGGACAAACCCGATGCTGACCGACAAAACAGTCAGAGAAAGTGTCAGCCCCGCGCCCTCGATCAGAGCGGGCAGATATTCACCGATTTTTTGGAAAATGGACATTCGGGGCTTCCTCCTGTTCTATGGAGACGCCGTGCCGGGCGGCCCTTGCGGGGCGGCCCGACACGGCGTCGCGGTCAGCGGGGGAATCAGCCGTTCTTCTGAACCATGTAGTACTGAGCGACCACGATGTCGACCATGACTCCGTCCACACGTCCAAAGGTCAGCTCGTCAAGCGCCAGGTTCACCGCTTCGTAGGTGCTGTAGGTGAATGTGGAACCGTCTTCCAGCAGTTCCTGGCAGAGGTCGTCTGCGGTGGTTCCGGACTGGGAACAGATCCGCATGTCATTGAGACCGGTCGTGATGTCGGTGATGTCGGCGACGTCTTCGCGGGTCAGCATCACGACTTTGTTGGCTACATAAGGTTTCGTCTGCAGGAATTCCGACATCCGCTGCTCGGTGATCGAGGTGGCGGAAATGATCACGTCATAACGGCGCGCATTGAGGCCGTTGAAGATCTGGTCCCACGCAGTGGATTCGAACTCGACTTCCATGCCCATGTCTTCGAACAGCGCGCGGGCGAAGTCCAGGTCATAACCGATCTGGGTCTTGCCGTCGTTGTCGACAAACTCCATCGGCGGATAGGAGTCGTCGAGGGCGACCACGATTTTGGTCTTCTGCCAGGTCATGTCCTTCGACTCGTCCACGGTGACGTCCTGGTTGCCACCCTCGCCGAGATCGGGCGTGACGTCCGCACCAAACCATTTTTCGGAGATTTCTTTGAGTTTGCCATTGGCTTTGAGGTTGTCAATCGAGGCGTTGATCATCTCCCAGAACTTCGTGTCGTCCTTGTGAACGGTCACGCCGATCGGTTCTGCTTCGTCGCTTTCCCAGGCCAGTTTGAATTTGTCGGAAGCCGGTTCCTGTTTGTCACAGCCCGCTGCCAGCGCACCGAACATTCCCAACACCAGAATCAAGGCGATCCAACGGATTGATAGTTTACGCATGTGTGTTTCCTCCTGCCGTCTTTCGAGGCTTCACCGATGTTCCCACCGGCCGCGGCGTTCCGCCACGCATAGTTATGCACGTTATGGTATCACGCATCCCACTCGAATGGTATACCCAGCAGGCGGACAGATCATGTGCATTTGCACGAAATTTAAGCAGATCGCTGTCACGGAACGGAGGATCAGGGCAGCGGTTCGGCCTCCCGGCGGCGGAAAAACCGGAGTTTGGTCTCGGACAGAACCACCGCAAAAAAGATCAACAAAAACCCCGCGATTTTGACAGGAGTCATGCGTTCGTCGGTAAACAGCACCGATGCGGCGGTGCCGAACACCGCTTCCAGGCTGAGAATCAAAGCCGCGGCGGCCGGGTTGGTGTGTTTTTGTCCCACACTTTGCAGCAACAGTGCGATCGCGGTCGCAAACAAGGTCAGATACCCGACTTCCAGCACCACCTGTATATTGATGCCGGTCGGAGCCGGTTCAAACAACCCCCACACCAGCCAGCAGCAGACAGCAGTGGCTGCAAACTGCAGGATCGTGAGCACAAAGGGATCCCGCCCTCTCGAATAGGTCGCGACCGCAACCAGATGCACCGCGAAAAAGAACCCGCCCAGGAGGGTGAGCGCGTCGCCGGGGAGCACCTGGAACCCGAATCCGGGCCGAAGCGCCACCATCCCCACCCCCGCAATGCACAGGAATGCCGCGGCGATGTTGTAGCGGTCCGGCCGCGTCCGGTTGACCGCCCAGTGCAGAAACGGGACCATGACGCAGTAGATTGCGGTGAGAAACGCGTTTTTACCCGGGTCGGTCGTAAGCAGTCCCAAGGTCTGCACACTGAAGGCGGCGAATAGAAACACCCCCATGAGCGCTCCCCGCCACAGGTATTCCAGACGCAAGTGTGCCCGGAGCCGCTTGCGAAACACGACGGCCAGCAATACCGCGGCACCCGTAAAGCGTACCGCCAGGATAAAGTGGGCCGGCCAGGTGGAAAGCGCGCTCTTGAGCAGCACGAAAGAAAGACCCCAGATCAGGGCAGCCGCAAAAAGGGCTCCCTCCGCCAGAAAAGGATGCGCGGGCCGGTCGTGTATAAAGGGTTCTCGCTGCTTCTTCACGGCGGACAGTGTACTCCACCAGGTGAACGCGTGGCAAGCAAATCTTCCTTTTATGAGCGGATTCCGCAATGATGGTGCTATATTCGATTCGGATCGTGTAAAGGAGTCCATCCATGCGTCAGAATCTGCCCCGCGCGCGCTCCCGCAAAGGCGGCGTCGGCCTCGCCTCGCGCAACGATTTCAACTATGTCCGCACGCCACGGGAGATTGTCTTGTTCTTCTTTATCACAGGGCTTACCGGTCTGGCGATGGGATTGTCCGACGGCATTTTCTCCAACTATTTCAAAGACGTCTACAACGTGGACGCGATGGCGCGCGGGCTGATCGAGTTCCCGCGTGAACTCCCGGGACTGCTGTGTCTGGTGGTGATCTCCGCGGGGGCTTTCCTCGGAGACATCCGCATGGCGATCCTTGCACAGGGATTGATGCTGATCGGCATCACAGTCCTGGGACTGGTGACCCCGCCCTTTGCGATCATGCTGGTGTTCCTGTTCATCAATTCACTGGGTATGCACACCTATCTGCCTCTGAACGACAGCATCGGCATGTCACTGGTCAAGGACGGCCGGATCGGCAGCCGGCTCGGCCAATTCAACGGCATACGCACCGCGACCACCATGGTCGCCGGCCTCCTGGTCTTTTTTGGATTCAAGTACGGATTCTTTTCCTTTACCGGTCCGGTCATCCTCCCCTTCCTGCTCTCTGCGGGACTGCTTGCCGTGATCCTGGTGATCTACCTCGCGCTGCAGAAGCAGATCGGACCGCAACCGGTGAAACGCAAAAAGCTTCGCCTGGTTTTTAAAAAGCGCTATCGCAACTACTACATCCTCGCGGTCCTCAACGGCGCGCACAAACAGATAATGGTCGTGTTCGGCCCCTGGGTATTGATCGAGCTGCTGGGCCGCAAAGCGGATACGCTCGCGATGCTGGGCGTCATCGGCGCCGCCATCGGCATTGTGTTCATGCCGTTGCTGGGCAAATGGGTCGACCGGTTCGGTCCGGGCCGGCTGATGACAATCGAGGGGGCCGCGTTCATCTCGGTCTATATCTCCTACGGGCTGCTCAGCCGGGGATTTTCGGACGGCACTCTTGCGCAGACCGGCTGGCCGGTCATCTTGGTGTTCATCCTGTTCGCGCTCAACCGGATGGCCATGCAGTTTGCCATGATCCGGGTCGTTTACCTCAGGCAGATTGCGGAGGTCCCGGAAGACATCACCCCGACCTTGTCGACCGGGATCAGCATGGACCACATCGTCTCCATCGCGCTGGCCGCGGCCGGCGGATGGGCCTGGATCGCGATCGGCCCGGAATACGTGTTCTATGTGTCCGCGATTCTGTCGATCTTCAACGTGATCATCTCGATGCGGGTCACCCGGGAAACAAAAGAAGCCTCCTAGCAGCAGGCGACAGCCGTGTAATCGTCTCTGACACTTGGGAGCGCGGGACTATGCCGCGCTCTCTATCCTATCGGACCTTGAGCCCGTGCGACCGGAAAATCGCGCGGGCTTTTTCCATGGAAGCCCGGTCGGGCTCCGGGGTGTCGGCGAGTTCGTACGGCCGGGAGAGGCCGACCCACTTGAACTCCCCCATCTTGTGGAACGGGAGCAGCTCGACCAGTTCGACGCAGTGAAAGCGCGCGACATAGGCTGCCATGTCTTCCAGTTCCCCGTAATCGAGTGTGAGTCCCGGCACGACCACATGCCGGATCCAGACCGGTGCCCCTTTGGCCTCCCGGTGCTCCAGCATCGCCTTTGCGTCTTCGTTGCCTCTGCCTGACACCCGCTTGCAGAGGACGGTGTCCATCGCCTTGAGATCCAGCAGCAGCAGATCGGCGGCATCCACCGCGTCCCGGCAGGCCTCGAGCGGCATTCCGCCCGAGGTGTCGATCACGGTGTGCAGACCCTCCGCCGCTGCCAGCCGCAGGATGGCCTCTGCAAAACGCGGCTGCGCGAGCGGCTCCCCTCCGGTCAGCGTGATGCCACCGGAAGCGATAAAGGAACGGTAGCGGAGCATGTCCGAGACCGCTTCGCCCGCGGTGGTCCGCACGCCTCCGTCAAAGCCGATGGCGTCCGGGTTGTGGCAATACTGGCAAGCCAGCGGACACCCCTGCAGAAACAGCACATAGCGGAGGCCGGGTCCGTCCAGGGTCCCCAAGGTCTCCACCGAGTG
>JAAYKS010000410.1 GCA_012522285.1 Clostridiaceae bacterium
GAGAGGTCGTAGTCGCAGACGATGCAGCGTCCGCGGCGGATCGTCAAAGAGGGAGATGTGCGCACGATATAGGCGTTCTCACACCCGGGCACCGCGCGGCGCAGCAGTGCGAGACCCTGTTGCTGCCGGATGCGCAGGGTGTGTTCCGCGGCGGATTGGATGTCCCGCCCAACCGGGCTTTCTTTTGTCTTGCAGTTGATTTTGATAAACATAAAATGGTCGTTTCGCATCGCGGTCGTGACCAGGTTCATCCCGATTGCCTGGAGCTCGGCCACGAGATCCGGGGGCAGTGCGGCGGTGTTTGCGGTGATCCGCACGATCTGTTTCCGCCCGTCCGGGAGTGTGGTATCCGCATAATCCTGTACCGCCCCGATCGAGCGCAGCCAGGCCGCAAACCGGTCGACGTCCACTCCGCCGACCCCCATGCTGTTGGCCACGGGGTGATCGTTGGGTTCGGTGAACCGGGCGCCCGCGTGTGCGGAAAGATCCCCGTAGCCGGTCGCGTCCACAAAAGAGGCGGCGCGGAGCAGTTCCCGGCCGGATCGGCTTTCGACGAGCATGCCCGTGACGCGGGTTCCTTCCGTGACCGCCCCGACCACCACTGTATTGAGCCACAGATCCACCCCGGCTTCGACCAGCATCGTGTGCACGACATGTTTGTAGATCTCGGTGTCAATCGAGGTGCAGACTGAATCGTAGTCCACCCCGCCGGTGGTCTCGACATGTCCATAAGTGCCGCCTGCGCCCCGGAGGCGGTCGACGATCTCGGCCGGGATGCCCCGCACAAGCTGAACCTTCGGCACCCCCGGAAAGGGTTTCCACAGATTGAAAAAGCTGTGCAGTGCGGTGCCGCCTTCTCCTGCGATCCCGCCTACGTAACCTTTGGATTCCACCAGTACGGTCCGCGCTCCGCCGCGGGCTGCGGCGAGAGCCGCGACCACGCCTCCGGTGCCGGCTCCGGCGATCGCCACATCGTATTCGTGTACCGGAATCTCGCGCGCGGGTTCCAGCCAGGTTTTCATGAGTCCACCTCGTTTCCGTCCGTACCGGACATTGGTTTGCCTCTCTATTGTACCGTCCGCGCTTCGTCTGGGACACCGGATTTACGGACTGCCGGTGGAGCGGGTGATCCACTCGGGGTCTCGTTGGCATAGAATGGAAGAAAGACCCACCGATGGAAACGACCGGAAACGGCACCTGATGGAGGAAGACCACATGTACAAGGGAATCGTCGCGTCCGCCACTTTCCCGGCGATCCGGGAAGATGCCGTCCGTTTTGACCGGGCGGTGGAGGAAGTCGCCGCCACCGGGCTGTTTGACGGATTCGAATTTTGCTTTGAGGGAAACGCGGCCGAACGGCGGCGGATCGGGGCAGCACTCGACCGCAAGGGCTTCTACGGGGTGTACCTCGCGGCGTTTGAAATGAAGCGCGACCGCACGGATCTGGGCGCGGCCGACCCTGCCGAGAGAAGTGCGGCTGTGGCGCGGTGCCTGGAGCAGGTACGGGTCGCCTGTGAAACCCGCGCCCGCAAAATACTGATTCTGAGCGGTCCCCGGCCACAGGGATCGTTCGACCTCGACGCCTATCTCACCCGCTTCGCGCAGTCACTGGAACAACTGGTCATCGGCGCGCGCGCCTGGGCCGGCGATGACGCACCGGAGGTTTCGATCGAATTTTTCAACGACCGGGGAGAGCCTTGGCTTGCGGTCGGCGGTGCTGACACGGTGGTCCGGCTGTTCAAGCGGGTCGACTGGCCCGGCCTGGCCGGGCGGCTGGGCATCACCTTCGACACCAGCCATGTCGCGCAGCTGCACGAGGGACTGGAAGAAGACTATACGTTATTGTCTCCCTTTACGCGCCATCTGCACCTGTCGAATTGCGTGATCGACCGCCCGGGTCACCCGCTCAACGGCGATCGGCATCCGGCATTCAACCATCCGGACGGCGTGTTCACCGACGCGGACATGGCGGCGTTTGTGCAGTGGGTGTCCAAGCAGTCCGGTGCGGACCGGATCGATGTGTGCTCGATCGAGGTCATCCCGCACGCCGGGATGGACGAGCAGGCGAGTTTCCAGCGTGTCTGCGAGACCGCCCGCGTGGTGTTCGGCCCTTACAAATAGGGGCGCAAGCCCTCCGCCTGCACCGTCCATCGTCCATCCGAAGGGAAGCCGGGCAGCACACAGGCGTCCGGGCGCCAGTCGCATTGTCCATAGACCAGATTGCACCCGGCCGCCATCATGGCGGTCGCGAGCAGCAGCCCGCCGTTGCCCGGGAGGTAAAGCGGGAGCGCTTCGCTTGCCGATTGCGGGTTGTGGCCGTTCGGGAGGTACCGGTTTTTGCCCGCGTCCATCATCAGGACGTCGACCGCGAGTGCGGGCAGCCCCAGACGGACACAGGTCATCGCCATCATCGGAAAATCCCATCCCCACATCGATTCCCGGTCCCAGGACGCGATCACGCGCTCCAGTGTGCGCTGCATCACGACCGGGTCCGCGTGTTCGCCCGGGACGAACCCCAACGCGCCCAGCATCGAGGGGTGGTCGTGGTTGAAGGGGGCTTTCGCAAAGGTATCGGGACAGCGTTCGTGGGCGATGTACAAGTTGTCGAGAACCGGCAGTGGCGCCAGCTCCCGCGCGGTCTCCAGATAGTCCGCCCCGTCTCCCCGGCGGTTCAGCCGGTTGCGCCAGGTGTCCGCCATACGCAGTCCCCACTGGAAGTACGCGAGCTCAAAAGGTGGATTGATCGTGGTTTCGGGTTTGTGCGTTTCCTGGACCGGAATGAGCGGCGGCCCCAGCACACGGCGGCCGGTCCGGTGGTCCAGATGGGCGAAGGAGGCCATGAAATCCGCGGTTTCCAGCACCAGTGGCGCGTATTTTTCGAGGGTTTCCCGCGTTGGGGAAGACTGATACAGCAATTCCGCGAACAAGATCGGGTGGGGCTGCTGCCAGGCGAGCAGAACCGCGATCGCAGACGGCGCGTTGCGGCCGGACGGATCGGTCATTTTGGGCCAGCGCGCGCCCCGGTATCCTTGAGAAGCGGCAATCCGGCGGGCGACAGGTAGGATCCGGAGGTACCAGTCCATACTGCGTTCCAGCAAATCCGGCCGGCCCCAGAGCGGGAAATGCGCGGCATGCCAGGGGTGCATTTCGAGATGGAACTTCCCGTACCAGCTGTTGCAGGTGAGACCGGTCTCCGCGGGCGGCACGCTCCCGGCACACTGGATGGCCGTGAGATACTGGGACAAGAC
>JAAYKS010000411.1 GCA_012522285.1 Clostridiaceae bacterium
CCTACTGACACTGCTTCAGAAGGAAACCCCGACAGAGACAAAGGAAGACAACAAAAAAGAAACAAAGGAGAAAAAAGACATAGGAAACAAGTATGCCGTAACCAAGACCGAAAAGAATCTGATGGAGGCATTCTCCGGAGAAAGCCAGGCCAGAAACAAGAACACCTATTTTGCCTCGATCGCACAGAAAGAGGGATACGAGCAGATTGCGGCGCTGTTCCTCAAGACCGCGCGCAACGAACAGGAGCACGCCCGCCTCTGGTTTGAGGAGCTGGGCAATCTGGGCAAGTCCGCGGAAAACCTCCTCCATGCCGCCGAAGGCGAAAATTATGAGTGGACCGATATGTACGAGCGGTTCGCCAAAGACGCGGAAGAAGAGGGTTTCACTACGCTGGCCGGGCGGTTCCGCCGGGTGGCCGCGATTGAAAAAGCGCACGAGGCCCGGTATCGCGCGTTGCTCAAGAACGTGGAAATGCAGCAGGTATTTGAAAAGGGCGAAGAGACCATGTGGGAGTGCCGGATCTGCGGACACCTCGTCATGGGCAAAAAAGCCCCCCAGATCTGTCCGGTGTGCAGCTATACCCAGAGCTATTTCGAAATGCGTGAAGAAAACTACTAAGTCTCTGACCTGCCTCAACAATCATTCGACCAGGACCGGCGGTGTTTCCCACGAGGGAGGCACCGCCGGTTTTTGCTGCCGGGTGATCCCTTGCAAACTCACGGAAGAGGTGCGATGCGGACATCCCGGAGGTTGTCGTATAATCAGAACAACGATCGGAGGGGTGACGATGTCTGTCTCGGATGAGATTCGTTTGTGGCTGGACGGGGAGGGTGCACCGGTATACGGGTTCGCGGATTTGACGACGCTGAATCCAGCTGTCCGGCAGGGATTTGACCGCGGGATCGCGATCGGACTGGGTTACACCGCCGATGCGCTGCGGGACAATCGGAACGGGGACCCGCGCCGCTACTACAGGGAGTATCTGGAGATCAACCGCCGCCTGCCGGACCTGGCTCTCGGGGTGGAAACAATCCTGGTGCGCCACGGTTACAAAGCCTGGGCCAAAGTTTCGACTACGGTGTCACAGGATAAGGACTTGCGGTCTATCCTCCCCCACAAGACGGTCGCCACATTGTCCGGAATCGGCTGGATCGGGCGTTGTGCGCTTTTGGTCACGCCGGCTGCGGGTTCCGCGCTCCGGCTGGTTGTCGTACTTACCGACGCACCTCTCGTATGCGGTATTCCCGTCACGCGTTCCGGCTGTCCGGATGAGTGTCGTGTCTGTATCGACGTCTGTCCGGGGCATGCCCCTTTGGGTGGGAACTGGACTCCCGAGACCGACCGCGCTTCCTTTTTCAATGCACAAGCCTGCCGTACTGCCGCGAAAGCGCGTGCAGCCACTACTTTGCAAATCGATGAAACAATCTGCGGATTGTGCATCGCGCATTGTCCATTTTCCATCCGGGCCTTCGGGCCGGGATGAGTCCCCTTTCCTGTTGTTTCCTTGATCAGAGGAGGATGTTGGATGACGCCGGAATCACTGGCCCGCTTTGACGACGTGACCGCCCGCTGGTTTACCCGTACGCTGGGTGCTCCGACCGCAGTGCAGATGGAAGCCTGGCCGGCCATCGCGTCCGGGCGTGACACGCTGGTGTCTGCTCCGACCGGTACCGGTAAGACCCTTGCGGCATTTCTGGTGTTCATCGACCGGCTGCGTGCGCAGGCACGTGCCGGGACGCTGCCGTCCGAACTCCAGATGATCTACGTGTCGCCGCTCAAATCTTTGGCAGGAGACATCCGGGAAAACCTCCGGCGGCCGCTCACGGGCATCGCGCGGGAAGAGAGGGAAACAGGGCTGTCCGAGGGTCCCTTTACGGCCGATCTCCTCGTCGCGGTCCGGACGGGTGACACGCCGCAAGCTGACCGCCGGCGCATGATCAAAAAGCCGCCCCACATCCTGATCACGACACCGGAATCCCTCTACCTGATGCTGACCGCCCAGTCCGGGCAATCGATCCTGCACACCGCGCGGTGGATTATTCTGGACGAACTCCATGCGCTGATCGACACCAAACGTGGTGCCCACCTGATGCTTACGCTTGCCCGCCTGGACCGGCTGTGCGGCCACCCGCTCCAGCGGATCGGGTTGTCTGCCACGATCCGTCCACTCGAACGTGCCGCGGCCTATCTTTCGCCATCCGGTACCGAGGTGGTCGCCCCGCGGATGGACAAGGCGGTCGAGATCGCGGTGACCAGCCCGCACATCGCGGGCGGGCCGCGTCAGGACTCGATCTGGCAGGCGATCTCCGCCGCGGTGTTCGAGCATTGTGCCGGCACCCGCAC
>JAAYKS010000412.1 GCA_012522285.1 Clostridiaceae bacterium
GGTCGTCCCTGCCCCCGTGATGTGAATCCTGTCATCGACGATCACCGCCACGTCCGGATCATTGCTCTCATAGGTCAGCGCATACCCGGATAATATAAACGCGAATCCGGAGATGTCCGCGTCGCCATAGATGGCATCCGACAGTGCTGGGAAAATAACGATATGCCTGCGCTTTGTAGTGAACGTCGTGTCTGCCCCGTACGACACCCCGACGCCATTGATCGCGTACGCCCGGTAATGGTAAGTCACGCCCTGTGTCAATCCCGTGACTGTCGAAGAAAAGGAACCTGCTCCGGCGCCGGCGGTCAATTTTGACCCGTCGATCGTTGGATTGTGGTTGAACCCGATGGCGAATCCGCGCTCCGTAACCGCGGACAGTCCGTCATAAGTGACACTCCCATGCAGTGTGGCCGACTCCGAAGTGATCTCGTCCGCAGGGGAAGAAACGACCATCGGTGCCATCGGCATCGGCGGCGGCGGGCCATCGGTCGCACGGCTGATCGGAGCATAATAATCACTTCCCGACATCGTTGTACCGGGAAGTTGATCGATGAGCAAGCTGGGTGATTTTAACGCATCTCTGCTATTGAACACCACAAACCCCACCCGGTAGGTGCCCGCCCCGGAGGCCTGAAACGTCATGGTTTGCCAACCAGTGCACCCAAAATTACCAGTGGGGTAGTTGCTACTGCCCGGTACCACGGAACCGAGCATCGCAATCTGTGAGATATATCCGTCCACCGTCGGAATGTCACTGAGCTGATCGAGATTCACCATCGAACAGAAAGAAGGGTCGATAAACGGGGCGCTATCCCTCGCCAGATAATTCCATGCCACGCTAAAGGATTCTCCTGCCAGCAACTCCACATCCTTAAAAACATAGGAAATGTTAGTAGCCGGGGGAAACCAAGTCTGAAGATAGGTGCGGTAGATCTCAGAGATCCAGAGCTCATCCAAGACCGACGATAATGTGAAGCCCGGGAACGAAGCCGACGGCCTTACTTCACCCATGAGGTCTTCGAAGGAGCCGACAATCCACTCGGTGTATTCGTCTCTACTTCCGTATGCCCATCTACTGGCACTCACCTCTCCGCCGTAGTGCCACCCGAGCAGACCGTCCTCAAACCCGAACGTATCCTCCGCTACGGCACCGACCGGTTTCGCAAAGCCGCTAAACCCCTCCAGGAGCAATGTCACAAGAAGCACCAGAATCAGAAAAGAAAAATCTGCTGCCACGCGCCTTCTTCATACATGCGTCTCCTCGTCGTATGTTTTGAACTTACTCCAGTTTATAGTTACAAGATCGGTTTTACTATATGTATATTTATATTTTCACCAATTGTTTTCAAACTTTCTGTCGCATAACATTGATATCATCTCCCGCATTTGACCCTCTCCTCCCTTTTCCTTTCCGGGCATAAAAAAACCCGCCGTCCCCGGCGGGTCGCACTCTCCCCTGTTCGCGCGCCTTCCCGCGCCCTGCGAAATTCCCCCCGCGCGCCGACCGCGCCGGCCAATCACGCCTGTGGATAGGCCTGCAGGATGTCGTCCAGCCGGCCTTCCCGGGCCAATCGCAAAAACACGTCCGCGACCGCGGGGTCAAACTGCGATTCCGTACATCTTTCGATTTCGGCGATGGCCGCGGACACCGACATCGGTTTGCGGCAGGGGCGCTCCGTGATCATGGCGTCAAACGCGTCCGCCACCGCGAGGATGCGGGAAGGCAGCGGGATCTCCTCTCCCGCAAGACCCCGGGGAGACCCCGTGCCGTTCCACTTTTCGTGGTGCGCGAGGATGGCCTCCGCGACCACACTCAGTCCCGGGGAGGCCGCAGCGATGCGGAATCCGATCTCCGTGTGCGTCCGCATCACCTGCCACTCCTCGTCGGTCAGTTTGCCCGGTTTGTTGAGGATGGGGTCCGGGATGATGATCTTCCCGATGTCGTGCGTCAAAGACAGCAGGTGCAGCTTGTCGATCTCGAGCGAATCCAACCCCATTTCCCGCCCGATGAGGGCGGAGATCGCCACCAGACGCTCCGCGTGAGCTTCGGTCTCAAAGCTTTTTTCGTTCATTGTGGAGAGGATCGATTTCATGAGCGCGCTCTGAGGGCTGTTGTCTTCGAAGAGCTTGCGCTGGAACATAAAGGTCTCGGCCTCGCGCACCGCGGCTTCCAGATTGTCCGCGGGCTCGGCCTGTGTCCCGTACCCCAGCGAGAGGTGCAGCGGGAGCGCGCCTTCCGGGAGTCGGGCGTTGTACGCTTCCAGCGCCTGCTCCATCCGCAGCATGTGATCCCCGGCTGCCTGTTTGGAACAGTTCGGGAGCAGAATTGCGAACATGTCGCCCCCGATCCGGGCCACCATCCCGGCATCTCCGACCGTCTCCTCGAGGAGGCGGCCTGCCGCCCGGATGATCTCGTCTCCCCGTTCGTACCCATGCGCGTCGTTGACCAGCTTGAGCCCGTCGATGTCACCGATCACGACCGACGCCGGGAAATCCCCCCGCTCCACGAGTTCCCGGATCGCGGTCGCGTAATAGCTTTTGCTGTAGAGCCCGGTCATCGTGTCATGCTGTGCGGCATACACCAGGTCCCGCTCGGAGGCCTCGTACCGCGAGACGTCGTTCAATACACAGAACGTGCGGACAAACCTGCCTTGGCTGTCCCGCTTGACCTTGCCGCTGACCGTGAACACCTGTAC
>JAAYKS010000413.1 GCA_012522285.1 Clostridiaceae bacterium
CAGCCCGGGGCGGTTGATCATGGCGCGTGCCAATCCCAGGCGCTGGCGCTGACCCAGAGAAAAATACTTGACCCTCTTTCGGTCGTTGGCTTCCAGACCCACCGATTCCAGCACCTCGGGGATCCGCTGCGCGGGATCCACACCGGTCAGGCGGCATTGGACGACCAGATTGTCGTAGGCGGTCATATAGCCGTAAAACGTAGGTGTCTCGACCACGCAGCCGGTACGGCCGCGCGCCCGGGACAAGCCTTGCGGCGTCGTCTCTCCAAACAACTCGATCTCCCCTTCGTCGGAAGATGCCAAGCCGGTCAGCATGCGGATGAAGGTCGTCTTGCCCGCACCGTTTCGGCCGATAAATCCGTAGATGTCGCCAGGAGACAGGGTCAGACTGACATGGTCGACCGCCGTTCTGGCTCCGAACCGTTTGGTCAAGCCGCTTGTGCGAAGGATGGAGTCAGCCATTGTCCGGTCCTCCTTTCGGTTCCGCTGAAACACCGGGCACCGGTTTGCGATAGGGGCGCAACACAATGCGGTCCCCATCGCGTTCGGCCAGCAGCCGGTCGCGGTTGGTGATGCCCAGGCTGTCCAGATACTCTTTTGGAATCTGGACCCGCGCCGCGCGGTCCATCACGAGTACCTCGGTGTGCGAATCGCGTTCGATCGTCTGACCGGGCTCCTGGACGTGACCTGCTTCTTCCAGGCTGGCAAGTCCGGCCAGCTCCTCTGCATAGCTCTGATTGCGCAAAAATTCGCTGCTCGTCTTCCCGTCCCGGATCGCAACGACCCGATCGACTTTGCGGGACAGTTGCCGGTCGTGGGTGACGATGATGATCGTGATGCCGGTGTCTCGATTGAGAGTGCGGAACAAATCGAGGATCATCGCCGCGGTGCGGGAGTCGACTGAACCGGTCGGTTCGTCGGCCAGCAGCAGCCGAGGCCGGTTCGCAAGGGCGATCGCGATCGCCACGCGCTGCTGCTCGCCGCCGGAAAGCTGCTGCAGACGGTTTCCCTTGCGTTCAGACAATCCAACCATGTCGAGCAGCTCCAGCGCACGCTCGCGGCGGTTCTGTTCCGCGCACAGCATCAACGGCATCTCCACGTTCTCCAGCGCGGTCAGATAGGGGATCAAATTGCGCGCATTGTTTTGCCAGACAAAACCGACGGTTTCGCGTTTGTAATCGATGATTTCCCGGTCGCTCATGGTCAGCAGATCGTGCTCGTCCACGATAAGGCGTCCGGCCGAGGGACGGTCAAGGCCACCGAGCATGTTCAGCAGTGTGGACTTTCCGCTCCCGGAGTTGCCGATGATCGCCATCAGCTCTCCCTGTTCCACCGACAGATCGAGTCCTTGCAGTGCGAGAACCTCCAGATCGATGGTTTTGTAGATTTTGACCAGGTTTTCGCAGTCAACCATCAACATGGGTAATCCTCCCGTCTTCCAGTGTGTAGACCCGGTCTGCGAGCTCGATCATGTTGGGGTCGTGTGTCGTCATCACAAGTGTCAATGACTCCTTGTCGATCAGGTCCCTGAACAGCCGTACCACCTGGAGTCCCATCGCGGTGTCGAGCTCCGCCGTCGGTTCGTCCGCAAACACCAGTGCGGGGCGGTGAGCGACCGCCCGGGCAATTGCGACCCTCTGCTGCTCGCCGCCGGACAGTTCCTGGATCCGGTGTTTGACCCGGTTCTCCAAACCGACTAGGGTGAGACACTCCAACGCCCGGTCACGGCGTTCCGCCGGATCGAATCCCGCCACGCGCAATCCGAATTCGATGTTTTCCAGCGCGGTCATTGTGTTGATCAGCGCGATCGACTGAAAGACAAAACCCATCCCGGTCCTGCGCAGCTCGTCCCGCTCCCGGTCGCCGGCACCGGTGACGTCTTTGTCCTGAAACCGGACCGTGCCCGATGTGGGACGGTCGAGAGCGCCGCAAATGTTGATCAGCGTCGTCTTGCCGGAGCCGGAACGCCCCCGGAGCATCGTAAGTCGTGCGGCCGGGATGTCGACCGTGACCTGGTCGAGCGCACGGACTTCTTCCCGCCCGGCTTTGAACACCCTCGTCACGCTGTCGGTCTGCAATATGTTGTCCGGCATCGGAGCCACCTCCTTGCGCCCGTTCATTCTTCACCCAGCTTGACGGCCTGGTCAATCCGGATTTTGAGGATGAGCCTGGCCAGCGTCAGGAAGCCGGCCACCAGGATCACACCTACGATCACCAGGATCTTGCCCAGGTCTTCCGCATAGGCCGTGACCCGAAACGGAATCGGCTGGTCGGGTGCGGAATAGACCAGCCGGAACAGCGGCACAAACAGCGAACCGCTGATCTTGCCGATGGCCAGACCGACCGTGATCGCCACACCCGAAAGCAGGATCTGTTCGGTCAGGAGCATCCAGATAATGCTCCGCTGGGACAACCCCATCGCTCGGAAAATACCGAACTGGAGCACGCGACCCTGGATCGACAGGATCCAGTAGATGAGAAATCCGATCGCGCAGATCAGCATGGATACGATGAATCCAAGGGAAAACATCCCATTGGTTCCTTGCAGGATCAAGTCATTCTTCATCTCTACAATGTCCTGATTGGCGGACAGAATGTTGGACGTGCGGATCCGGTTTGCTCCGATGGAGTCGTACACGATCCGGTCTGTCGCACCGTCCTGGCGATCCATCCAGACTTCATAAGGTTCCATGGGCGTATACCGGAACACATACTCCAGGTTTGCGATCACCAGACTGTTTTCCCGGACGGTTCCATCCGGAAGAATGACGCGGGGAGTGTATCCTGGCCAGTACTCCACAAACGCAATCACCACGACCTCGTAGGAGATGCTGCGATCCGTCACCGTAACACTGTCTCCCACATTCACATCCAGTTTGTCTTTGAGGTTGGTTGAGAGGATGACGGATTTGGGTTGTGCGGTCATCACGTTCATGTACTCATTGATATGGTATGAATTGAGATCCGATCGCGTCCAGACTGTCTGCGCAAAATCATAGGGGTCAACCGCAAACATTTGATTCTGGCTGACGGAATTGCCTTTGGAATACAAGCCGACTTTTGCCTTGTTGAGCACACGAGTGGCGTGATCAATCCCCTCCACCTTGCTATAAACCGCAAAATCCGGTTCGTGGTAAACCACACTTTCTTCGGCTGCCACACCCGCTCCCATTTCATTTTCGACGATGACATTGCCCGACCGGTCATATTTGACCCAGGCGGGAATGAGGCGGAGATCCGCTCCGACCAAACAGCGGGTGTTGTCTTCGACATGCAGATTGATGGTCCGGGCCGAATCCGCACTGAACAGGCCAATCGACAGGGACAAAATTAAAAACAGCATCAAAAATCCTGCCTGACCATCGCGCTGGCCGACCTGGTGGAAAGCCGCATACGCGGAAGGCGACCAGATCCGGTTGCCCGCGCGCGCGACCATCCGCACCAGCCAGGGGTACAGGCGCAGGAAAAGCAGTCCAGCGCCGATGACAAACACCGTGGACGCAAGGTATAACAGGAAATCGACACGGTCCGCACGAATCGACACAGCGGAGACCGAAATCGCATCCAACTGCTTCTTCATCGCATACAAGCCATAAAAGGAGACGCTCAGCAAGATCACATCGAGGAACAGCCGCTGCCACAAAGGCCGTCGGGAACGGCGGGATCTTTCCCGCTTCTGCGCCACGATGCTGATGCGTGCGTTGGTCATGACCGGGACTAGGGTGGTCACGATGAACAGTACCACGGCAGCCAGCGCCGCGAGCATCGCGCCGGTGCCGATCCGGAGCGGCAACGCCTTCCGGCCGACAAACTCCAGAAATCCGTTGCTCGCGCCGAGTACACGGCACATCAGCAGCCCAAGCGGAGGACCCGCCAACAAAGAAACGCCTCCCAGCAACGCACTCTCCAACAAGTAGATCCGCAGAATCTGCCCCCGCTTCGCACCGCGGCTCTGGAACTCCGAGATTTCGTTAAGCTCACTCTGTACTTTGAGCTGAGAGATCATAAAGATGTAGAACACCAGCATCAGCACAATCGGAATGATCAAAATGGCAAGCGTCAGCAGCAAGCGTGCCTCCCGTTCCGGATACTGCTCGAGGATGGTGGCCAGCGGAAACGACGCCAGATTTGAAGAATTGAAAGAGAAATACTCATCGCTTTGGCGCTGAAACCCGCCCAAGACGGTTTCCGCGTTTTCCACACGGATCTGGTGATAATCAAAAGCGTAATACCAGATCGCACGCGCCAGCGTTTTGTCTCCCACCGGTGTGCTCGTGAGTTCAGTAAAGGCACTGGTGCCGATCAGCAAGTTGCTGTTGAGCGCAGGTTCCGGCTGATACCAAAACAAGTCGGCCGAATCGGCCGGTTTTACAATCCCGACGATCCGGATCCGAAACAACGGGGTGGCAGAATCGAGAGTCGTGTAAATATCATAAATCTGATCCATCGCCATATCGGAATTGGCATAAAACCGTTCGGTGACCACGGCGTCGACGACACCGTCCACGATGGCATCATTGTACATCCGGCCTTGCAGGATCTCTACTTTCTGTTCGAATCCCTGCACGTTTTTAACCGCCACAGCGACCTTGGACTCCGCACCGCTTTCGTTGGTCACTTTGCGGGCAATCGAACCCATTTCCAGAATACGGCCGTACGTCGTAGCCGGCGCGTGTACATAATCCGAGGGGGTGCGGAGAGCAATATCGCCGACTCGCTTCATGTAATTGGCACGGGTGTCGCTGCCGGAAAATTTGAGCTGCGCGTCCACCACATAGTAGCCGGGGTAAAAAGCGGTGTCGAGCTGGTATTGTTCCATCTCCTTGACGAGCAGGCGCTGGAGCGTTCCGTTGGTATAGATTGGAATACTGCTCAACATGGCGACAACCAGGATAGACCCGGCCAGAAGGCAAAGAACTTTCCAGCGGTTGCTGGCAATTTTTCTCAAGACAAACAGGAACATCCGATTCTCCTCGACAACGCGTTGGGCCGCTTGGCCGCGGTGGATGGCGGTAAACCGAGGTGCGAAACTTAGGCGTCAGCGATCGATCAGTTGATCGCCTACTTCGAGTCCGCTCAAAATTTCAATCTCGGTGTTGTTCTCAATCCCGGTGACCACGTCACGTTCCACACGCAGCCCGTCCACAAGCACATTCACATACTTGCGGCCGCCGACCGAATTCAATAGCCGTCTGGGGATCACGATGGTGTCATCACTGCGTTCGAGCTCGTACTCAAAATAAGCCGTGGAACCCAGAACGGTGGAATCGGGCAACGGCTCGTTCGTGCGAATCAACACCGCGTTTTCCATGTCCTGCGCGGCATCAGGCGCATCGGTTCCGGTTGCGATGACTGTCGCGGTGTAGATCTCGCGCGCGACCATGACAGCCAATTCCGTACCCGGTACCAGCTGCTGGTAATTCTCTCCGGTGTAGCGAAGCAAGAGGTCGCTCATATCGGCCACTTTGGCGATCGGCTGGTACATCTCAACCCGGTCGTTGTACTCCAGCTCTGCGGCATATACCACACGTCCGGTGAAGGGAGCATAGATGCGGGACTGCTCCAGCTGGGCCTTGAGCCGGTCGAGACGGATCCGCGCCAAGTCAAGATCGATGGCGGACTTTTCCAGATCTAACGCGGTGATCTGTCCCTTGTTGTAACGGTCTTGCGCCTGGAGGTAGTTAATCTCTACCTTGCGGAATTCCAGCTCACCCGTCTGAATATTGTCTTCGATATCGCCGATGATCAGCGATGCAATCAGCTGGCCTTCCTCGACGGTGTCGCCGGCTTCAATCTCGATGCTCTCCAGCCGTCCGGAAACCTTCGTAAACTGCACCGTTTCTTCTCTGGCGGATACAATGCGGGCTCCGTCACGGAAAGAATTGACAATGCTGCTCTTCTCCACCTCGATGGTATTGTACTGGATTTCAGCCGGAACGATCAGCGGCGGCGGCAACTCCCCTTCTTCCTCCGGCAAGAAATTGCAGCCGGACGCAACGACCGCGATCGCCAGACAAGTCAGCATAGCCAGTCGCCGGAACAACGGCGCGGCGCTGGAAGAAATGATCGTTTTACGCATAGCTACCCTCCATTGACATATGAAAAAGCTGTTCCTCATTATGCCCCAATTTTTTATACGTTTCAATCAAACAATTGTGTATCCTGACAGCGGGATCGCCAAATAGATCCGACCCGTGCTATCCTGTTGCATATCACAATCACCGCCCTGTGCGTAACGCGCCAGAAAACCGGAGGAATCAAAATGGCTCAATCTGTTGATATTCTATTGATCCACAGCCCCAACATCCAGCCACTGGATGAAACCAAGCTGTCGGCTATTCGTGCCGTATTCCCGGAAGCTCGTCTGACACGTGCCGACAGCGGCCGTTCCGTCGACCCTTCCCTCTTAAAAACCGCCGAAATCGCTTTTGGTCCTCTTTCTCCCGACAATGCGGCAGCCGCCCCGCAACTGCGCTGGGTTCAACTGCAGTCTGCGGGTTGTGAAAACTATACGCTCCCCGGCAACACATTCCCGCACGACCGTGTCCGGCTGACCACTTCATCGGGTGTTTTCGACCTGCCGATCGCTGAGCACGTACTGGGTATGATGCTCGGCCACGTGCGAGGGTTATTCCATTACGCCCGCACGCAGACTGGCGGGCATTGGGTCCGAAATCACGACGTCTCCCGCGATTTCTCCGGTTCCACCGTCGGAATTGTAGGGCTGGGCAGCATCGGAGGCGCAGTGGCCGTCCGGGCAAAAGCGCTGGGAGCGCGGGTTCTCGGGGTGCGGCGTACCCCCTCGCCGCAAGATCCTGTAGACGAATGCTACACCCCCGAACGCCTGCATCAGATGTTGAAGCAGTGCGATTTTGTCGCGTTGTGTTTGCCCTCCACTGTGGACACCCGCCATATCATTGATGCGGCAGCGCTCGCAGTTCTGCCCGATCACGCTTTTATTGTCAATATCGGACGGGGCAGTGCCATCGATACGGACGCACTGGTGGAAGCACTCCGGGCTGGCAGGATTGGTGGCGCAGGACTGGATGTGACAGACCCGGAGCCTCTCCCCGACGGTCATCCTCTCTGGGGCATGGACAACGTGCTGATCACCCCGCATACGTCGGGCGGATCTCCGGGCGACGACGCCCGCATTCATACGCTCTTTCTGGAAAATCTGCGGCGATATCGGGACAAAGATCCTCTGCTCAACCTGGTCGATCCGGTTCGCGGTTACTGACGATCGGACAAGCCGGACTCGCCTTCCTGCGGCGGACAGTCCAGCCATGCGATCGCATGCGCGAGCACTTCCCGTTCGGCCGGATAGGTTAACAAAGCGTCCGCCCTTTTCGCGTCGGCCAGCCATGCTTCCGAAATCTCGGCCGCAGGTGTGGCTGCCCCTTCTTGATCGAAACGGGCCAAAAAAAAGACCGATTCCTTTGGTTTGCCGTTTGGCAGCAGATATCGGATGCTTTCACGGAAGCGGGGATCGGGGCTGGTCGAAAGCCCGGTCTCTTCCCGCAATTCACGTGCAGCAGTCTCAGCCTCTGTTTCCCCGGGCTCCATGTGGCCTTTGGGAAAGCCGATATGGCCGCCGACATTGCGCACTAGCCAAAACAATCGCACCCCGTCACGGATTGTGTACAACACCGCTCCGCAGGACTTTTCGCCTTTGTCCGTTCCGCCGGGGAAGCCGCACATCACAGCCTGCCATCCCGGGGGCGTTTGCGGACCGGGACCAGATCGATCGTGTGGATCGGGCAGATTTCGTGACAGCAATAGCATTTGATGCAGTTCGCATAGTCGATGGCAGCTTTTCCGTCGCGGATCTCAATCGTATGACGCGGGCAGATTTCCGCGCATTTCCCACACCCGATACAGTCCGGCAGGATCGCTGGATAAGGAGAGAACCTCCGGTGGATCCAGGCGCGCACCGGGCGGGGCAGCGCGCGCATCCGGTCGCCGGGCAGTTTGTTCGCGGCTGGACGGAAAAAGGTCTCAAACCGTTCCAGCGCATCGCCCGACCAGGTCAACTCTTCCGGACTTCCCGGCACCAGGTCGCGCGTCACGGCTTCGAAGTGGACCGGGATTTTTTCTGGAGCAAACCCCACGATCCGTGCACAGGCCAAATCTGCGGCGTAGGGATTGAGCGAGGCCACCAGGACACCCGCTTTTTTGGGAGATCCGGCCGAAGGCCCCATCCCTTCCATGCCGACGACTCCGTCCACGATCGAGAATCCGGGTCGGATCCGTTC
>JAAYKS010000414.1 GCA_012522285.1 Clostridiaceae bacterium
CAGGGCATCCGAGTCACCGTCGACGGCCGGGACGAAAAGATCGGCAAGAAAATTCGCGAAGCGCAGATGGAGAAAATTCCGTACATGTTTGTGCTGGGCGACAAAGAGATCGAGACCGGGAGCGTGGCCGTTCGTTCCCGGAGCGGAGGGGATCTGGGAGCCCAGCCCGCCGGGGAAGCCATCGAGCGGATCGTACGGGACACCGCCGAACGGATCATCGGATAGGAGGACACCATGGGAAAAGCAGACGCGATCTTTATCGACAACTGTCGTGAGATTCTGGAGCACGGGATTTCCACCGAGAAGGAGAAAGTCCGCCCGGTGTGGGCGGACGGGGTGCCGGCCCATACACTGAAGCGGTTTGGCCTGGTCAACCGCTACGATCTCGGCGAGGAGTTCCCGATTCTGACGATCCGCCCGATCAATTACAAAGCGGCCATCGACGAGGTGCTCTGGATCTGGCAGAAAAAGTCGAACAACATTCACGACCTCAACAGCCATATCTGGGACAGCTGGGCCGATCCGGACGGGTCGATCGGAAAAGCGTATGGATATCAGATGGGGAAGAAGTTCCGGTTCAAGGAGGGGATGTTTGACCAGGTCGACCGTGTGCTGTTCGATCTGAAAAACAACCCTTACAGCCGCAGGATCCTGACCAACATGTACAATTTCGAGGATCTGCATGAGATGAATCTTTACCCCTGCGCGTACAGCATGACCTTCAACGTGACCGGCGACCGGCTCAACGCGATCCTGAACCAGCGTTCGCAGGATATGCTGGCCGCCAACAACTGGAACGTCGTGCAGTACGCCGCTCTGGTCCACATGTTTGCCAAGGTATCGGGCCTCCAGCCGGGAGAGCTCGTCCACGTCATCGCGGACGCGCACATTTACGACCGGCACATCCCCATCGTCCGCGATCTGATCGGACGGGAATCGTATCCCGCACCCGCCCTCACGGTCCAGGATCCCGGCGAGGCAGGGTTTTACGGCTTTACGGCAGACCATTTCGAGCTGACGGACTACCGTCACGGCAGTGGAATCGGACGGATTCCCGTGGCGGTATGACCCATCGCTGAGGCGACACAGGAGGATTTGAGATGCAACTGATCGTTTCGGTGGACGACAAGTGGGGGATCGGCCGGGAGGGCAAACTGCTGTTTCGGATTCGCGAGGACATGCGGCGGTTTCGTCGGATGACCCTGGGGAAAACGGTTCTGCTGGGTAGAAAAACCCTGGAGACCTTTCCGGACGGGAAACCGCTGGCCGATCGGACGAATATCATCATCAGCCGGTCGCCTACGCTTTTTGTGGAAGGAGCCCGCGTATGCCACTCCTGTGCGGAGGTGTTTGAGGCGCTGGCCGGCATCGATCCGGACGAGGTGGTGCTGATCGGGGGAGAAAGCATCTATCGGATGTTTTTGCGCTATTGCCGCCTGGCCCATGTGACGCGGGTCGAAGGGGATTTTGGCGCGGACTCCCATCTGCCGGATCTTGACCGGCTGGAGGGGTGGCGGATGGCGGATCCCGGAGAACCGATGACCAACGGGGTATACAACTATCGTTGGGTCACCTACGAGAATACCTGTCCGGAGGCGTTTCCCGATGCAAGTGAGGACTGACACAATTCGGGTCGGCATCCTGGGTAC